>JAKABN010000099.1 GCA_021796895.1 Thermoplasmata archaeon
AGTCATGCCTGGCGAGTATGTTGGGCGTGTCTGGATGGCGTCAGCATCAGGCGTTGTCTTTTTCCTGTATGATTGCACCACGGCATTGATTATCTTCTCCTTTACGCCAGTGCGCTCGGCGATGTCTGCCGTGTCCTCACCCCTCGAAAACTGCTGGAGTATATCGGCCTTCTGCTCAGGTATCATTGCCTTGACTTCGTGGTTGATTGCGTCTTCGTCGAGTTCCTCATCCGGCTGCACCTCTTCTTCAGTGACGCCATCGGGTGCATCCTCCTCTGGCGTCTGGACTACGGGTTCCCTTTTTGTTTTTGATACTGCGTACGGCATTTTATTGTCGTCTTCTATTATGCCAGATGGCACGTTCGAAAGAGGGAGGGGTCTCTCACTCGATCGTTGTTTTATAGTCTGTTCAATATCAAGTTCTTTGAGATATTCAGATGCGTTCTTGAGTTCGAGCGTTATCGCAAGTACGCGTGTGTGGATGTCTTCGATTTTCATGCGCAGGTAGGGTATGCTTTGCTGTGGTTCAGTCATCTGTTTCACTTCCGAAAAGACGATCTTCTGGCGGTTTGTCCCATGCGAGTGAATGGCAACCAGGACACATGACCGGCCTTCCTTCCCTGCGCTTTTCCCATTCGTGACCGCAGCGAAGGCATAAAAGCTTGCGTCTTTCCATTACAAAGAGTATCAATCATCATCATCATAAAGGTTTGTATTGGCATCTATTATTATGCTGATGACTGCCACAATTCCGCACCATTATACCTGATACCTTTAATTGTTGAGGTATTATCTGTTTTACAGATTTGACATGTTCAACCTATCCATGCCTCGTGAGACGAGTGAAACCGTTGCCATTGCACTTATGATTGCACATGCCATTGAGACAAGCATATAGTTTGTCGAGAAGTGCGTTACGGTGCGAACCAGGGCTGAGATCGCATCTCCGGCAATGCCACAGGCGATAGCCCACGACAGAAATAGAGTGACTTTACGGATAAGGAAGGTGGGTGTCATTTAATCATCTGATTTTTTGACAGCAAATATGATATCCTCATGATCGGCAGCTATGTTACCTTTTAACATGGAAATTCTCTTAAAGAACGAAACCTGCCCCTTGACTTCCTTGCGGATGTCACCCAGGAGCGTCTGCTGCGCATTCTGTCTGAAGAGGATTGCCCGATGGTAATCAACTATCCTGTAGCCTGCTTGCTGCAGCAGTGACGCTGTGTCGAGGTCTAAGCGCCGCAGATGCCCCTTCCTCGTTGGGTTCTTTGTTACGGTGACAAGCGGACTGATGCCTGCCTTATATGCCTCGGCATAGACCTGAAGCATGGCTGACAGATAGGTTTCATTGGACTGATTGCCAATTTGGTTTGCTGATGAACCATAAGCAAGATTATTCTGGAAGCGTGGCGCATTGGGATCACGTTTCGTATCAATCATCACTTTTCTGTAAAAATCAATATCCTGAGCGTATGTTTGCCCTTCATACGGCGGACTCACAATTCCAACCTTGTCAGGCAGATTGCCGATTTGCGCTTCACTGCGTCCGTGGATATCCTTGTCATACTGCCTTGCCATTACGTCTGAAATGCTACCATCCTGGACGGGCAGCCTTGCCCTGTCCTGCGCTTCGGAATAGGGAGGAGAAGTTATGGCTGAATATCGAGTATATGCAGATGCTTGTCGTGAAAGAGCGGTGTATCTGTATTGCCAGAATGCCCTAATCCTCTCACCCATGCCATATGATGGACTGATGATCGCGGAATATTTCATTCTTTGATTAATCTGTGAATTTGGCGATGCTTTTCCTCTTTTCCGTGGATCGGCGATTTTATCCGTGTCAATACTATTTCTTTCAGAATTAATCATGTCACCATACGGCGGCGACACGATGGCCGAACCGCCATTAAGCAGTTCCGACAGATGCCGTGCATCACCCTGAATGATGTTCCATTGCGGCTCCCGCTTGAGCTTGTCGGCCAGCAATGCCCTATTCTTGCCAATCATATCAATGAAATGCGATTCAAGTTCAATGCCGGTAAACCGATAACCATGCAGCTCGGCAATCACACCTGTACGCGCAGTCCCTGCCATGAAATCGACAATAGTATCGCCTTTGCGTATCAGGTGCAACCGTTCCAGATGTGTTAATATCTTATCGGCCAGGGCAAGAGACATCTTGGCCGGATGTGCATTGGCTTCGGGTGTGACATATTCTTTGAACTTGCTGTTGTAAAGACCATGCCAGTCCAGCGGCCCCTCACATGAATGGAATTGTTCGATATCGGGCATTCAATCAATCTTCCGTCTGCGCTCGCGTTGCCAATAGGGGCTCTTGCACTTAGGACATGTCTTAGGCAACTCAGCGCTGCGTGGCAGCCATGTATGGTAGCAACAGAGACAGTGCAGCGCGTGGATGGTTATGGGTGTCATGATACAGCTTCCTTTACCGCTTTGCTGAACGCGTAAGGCATCGCCGACCTGGCAGATGGGTTACGAGGGCCTCCATCGAATTTCAATCCACCATTGTTGATACGGTGATTCGGCACCATGCCCAGTTGTATATTGCCCCATAAGTCAGTCGGCTTGATTGTCCGATATCCACAGTCACCGAGATTCAGGACTGTGCCCGGCTTTACTGCCATGAACCATCTCAATCGTCCTTTAGGATTTTCAAGCATCCAGTACTTCGGCTTCAGATAATCCACAGCCTCGAGACATGCACCAACTATCTCCAATGCTTGTCTGATACCTTTCTTCGGCCACATCGCATGGGAAGCCTGACTGAACCGCTCACACGGCGGCGACATGAGAAGCACATCGGGTTTGAGATTCTCCTTCAATGGCAGCTGTCGCACGTCTGCAATGATGTTAGCAGCCAGCTTCTTTGAAATGTCTATCCGTATGACTTCCCATTCTGGATCGTCCATGAATGCCTGGCTGAAGCCACCAAGGCCACAGCAGAGGTCAATACAGAGCTTCATACTTGCCGTGCTATCAGCTCCAGGGTTCTGTCGCCGCTGTGCCTGAGTGCGATGTGGACGGCATAGGTTATGTCGATGGTCCTGTCGGATGCGGCGCGGATGCGCTCAGGTTCCAGACGCGCGCATGATATCAGGTGTGTGCGTTTTTCATTCGTTGTAATCACCTTCTGTCCGAAACATCTATTGTAACTATCGCGGGATTGTGGATGCTGCTGTCGCTTTCCATAGCATATCTGACAGCATTGATCGCCCAACCTCCCTGGAAACCGGTTAGCCCTTCTTCGAAAACAGGGAAATCCCGAGGTAGTCCATACTTCAGAAATTGATCTCTATTTTGTTCGGCCCATATGAGAATTCCTTTTGCATGTCGTCTTGCCGCATTGTCATAGTCATCATCTGTCCATTTTGTTATTCCCAACCTCACCGGCGGCGCGTTCATGATATATGTCCGCATTTCGTCAGGGGACATCGCACCTTCACCTTTGTTCATCATGTCGATGTTCTCACCGCCAAGCACTGTCCTTAGTCCCCGCGAAGGTGTGTATCCTCTCGCACCGTCAGGACCCGGACCTTTCCATTTTGCTTTCCATCCTTCTTTTTCATTCATTCAATCACCCGGCTTTGCGTCATGCTCACCTATGAGCTGATTAATGACAGCATTCAGACTATTTGCCTGGAGGCGCCATTTCAGATTCTTCAAGTGTTCGTGTGTTTGTCTCTCAACCCAAACGATTACCATATCTTTTGTCATAGTTTGTCAGTATAGAGATATATCACAGAGATATTAATAGATTTACATCTAAATATCATATAGAGCAAACCGAAAGATGCTGGAAATGGTCACAGATAGTCACACTCAATAGTCACAAATAGTCACAAATAGTCACAATATACTCTTTATATACTCTTTATATACTCTTTATATACTCTTTACTCTTATCTGTACTGTTGTGACCATGATTTTCTATTTTTCATCTGACTATCTGTTATCTCCCTACTATGCTAACATGCGCCACGTTACCATGCTAACGAGATCACTGAAAAAGGGGGGGTGTGTCCCCCGAAAACGTGGTCACAAAGTCACAAAGCAGAAATCTTTATAAACTCTTTAAATAGCCTTTATAAGCAAGTCTGTGACCAGAATCAAAAAAACCCGTGGTCACAAACTAATTTCTTAGCATGGTACAATATGTTATAGTTGCATCTGAGTTTGGTTCTCAGAACTAAGGCCTTTGACGGCGGGACCCCCTCTGATTCGCACTCCTTGATACGCATATCCATAACGCTCGCCAAAGCTACGACATGAATATGGACAATCCCTGAATTCTTTGCAAAATTCCTTCCAGGCTTTAACAGTAATGCGCCACCCGTCTGATGTTATCTCAATATCGTTTATCAGCCGATCGAGCCACGCATTGCTCTTTTGCCCTTCAACGAATGACTTATCATATATGCTGCGGAACTGTTCCAGCCAACCTGTGAATATATCGTTCCACTCAAGCGTATTTTCCTCCTGAAGCTTGGGTTCGGGAATCTGACATTCGATTCCGTAATAGTTGAATGTGTGTTTCACAATATTGTATCCATAGCTCAGATAGCGTTCCTTCAAGCCTGTCGTATCGTGGCCGTCTTTGAGTGCATCCACCATGCCTTGAATTGTATTGCCGTTGTACCATTTCTTGATGAAAACAAACATGAAGCCCTGCGGCAGTGATTCGACAATCTGAAAATATGCATTGCGATCAACCCGGTTGCTTTGCTCTGAGGAGAATCGCCATTGAATAAACCGGTTAGTCATCTCCTCCTGCAGTTCATCAATCCTGTTCGTTGTCAGCACGGGCAGACGCTTTGCGTGTTTGACAGATATTCCCTTTGCCGTCAGATTGCCCCGCTGACTCTCGCCGGTCCCTGATACTGTCGAACGCATGAAACCCTCAAATTTCCGGATGAATGCCATATCGATGTCATCAATCACAAACGGATATCGGCCATCATTCATGGTCCAATTCAGACTGTGTGCTGTTTTGACCGATTCCATCGTTTTGAAAGCTTCAGGTTGATCAAATCCCTTGCAAACAATGAGTTCAGCCATCCTCGACTTCCCCGTCTGACTCCTGCCATCGAGCAATGGCAGGGGTGTCAACACTCCCTCCTGGCGCAGTTCATAGCTGAACGGATAGACGCACATATACGACAATAGCCCCGCAAACGCATTAGGATGCGTTACAATGCGAGACAGGCGGTTAAGGTCAGATAATACGGCTTTGGGATCTTCGACGCCCCTATGCACTGCTATGCGTATTCCGTCAGTCTCTATGTCATCGTGCCGTTCCTCGAAATCTCCCTGGTTTAAAATATAGGATTTAAGTACCGTGAAAAATGCATAAATCAGGGTCCGCCCCCGCGAACCGCCTTTGCCGCCGGCCAATATCGTCTGCACGATTTCTTCGACAGTCTGAGCTTCCATCTCTGTCCCATCATATTCAATTCGGAATTTGAACGAATCAAGCGCAGGTACAGGCGCAGCGCTCACGATATCACGGAAACGGCAGACGGGCTTCTTGATGATCAGTGGCATCTGTGCAAGTATATTCTCAGTCTCGATCTCCTGCCCCTTCCGATTGACCTTTACATCATATAAAATGAATGTCCCTTTTTTGAATCGAATATCGGTTCCATCGGCCAGCATCGCATAGATAAGCTGATCATGCCAATGACACTCATAGATTTGCCCCGTGGTTGAAAAAAGCGGGTGATCGTCTGCGTCAGGGGTGGGTTCTGGCATCGCAGCCACGCCCTATTCCCCATCGTATTCATCGATATATTTCTGGAGCAGTTTCCGAATTAAACCGCTGAAATTAATATCTTCATGTTTCTCAAGCCATTTATCGAGTTCTGGCGAAATCGCAATCGTTTTGACAACCATTTTTGTTTCCGACATGTCATCCCTGAAACCAAGGTTATAGCACGCTAATATTAAAGCATTTCATAGCATATTATTAATACCCGTATGCCATCTCCTTGTCGGAGTTGATTGAAAAATGGAACAAACTCTCGCAGAAAAAGATGTGATTGCAGAAAGTGAGTTTTTCATTGCGCCGATTGTAGACATGAAGCGCGTGAAGGAAACAGTGGACGCCGTGATCGAGTTCATGAAATCGGTCATGGTGAAGGGTATAGACTATGGCACAGTTCCCGGAACAAATAAAGACAGTCTGTTTAAGCCCGGTGCAGAAAAGCTTGCCCGGTTCTTTGGTCTGAGAACGCGGTCAACAATCATGAATGTCGTGAGCAGTGATGATCCCGAGGCTCCATATTACACGGTGACTGTCAAAACCGAAATCCTGCGTGGCAATTCCGATGTCGTAATTTCCGACGGTCTTGGAACGGCCAGCACGCTTGAAGACCGCTACGCTTCGAGATGGGTGACTGAAGCGAAGCTTCCCAAAGACATAGAAAAATCAACACTTGCCTTCCGAATCAAAGATAGTAAATTCGGCAAGGGAACCTACACTGAGTATCTCTGGAAGCCCACGCTCGGCGAGCATTTCTTCCAACGCGAAACCGTCCTTCAGATGGCCGACAAACGCTCATACGTCGCCGCTGTGCGCAAAGCGACAGCCGCAAGCATGATATTCACTCAGGACATGGAAGATGCGCAACCTGCGCATCGGGAAGCCCCGGCAAAGGCAATGAAAGAAGAGACGCCAAAGCAGACAAACTTCGGCGAAGCTGCCGCATCACAGGAGCAGGTTGACAGATATCTCGAAATCATAGGCGGCAATCCGGAACTCGCAGACAGTGCAAAGAAGTTCATCAGGCAGGCAGGTGCAAAAAACTTCGATCAGCTTACACAATCACAGGCAGACCAGCTTCTTAATTTGATGATAGGGAAGTGATTGAATGACCTCCCTCGCCGAATTTACCGAAGCCACGCAGCAATGGCTTGACCTCGATTTTCAGTATCAGACCATCAAGCGCAAGCTTGAAAAACAGTCTGAAACCATGCTGAACTTTCTCGAAGAGCAAAAACTCGCTGGCTACGACGTGCAACTTCGCCATTTCAAGTATCGTGTCCACAAGGTCCAGCAGCAGACAGTGACCTTCGAGCCTCAAAGCGTAATCGAGGCTGTCGGCGTGACCGAAGCGGCAAATATCATGAAGGTCAGCCCCGGCCCTTGCAGAGAC
>JAKABN010000100.1 GCA_021796895.1 Thermoplasmata archaeon
ATCTGCCGTAGTGATGTACTCGCAGATTACGACAGGGCAGGCCACTCATATAATGTCCAAGGTTGCAGAATCCGATGTTGCAAACGATATATTTCTCACTATTGACACTAAGAAGAACAAACCGGTGGTTCTGAAGGAAGATCATGTAATGTGGGAGGAGAGCGGTGTGCGTGTTGAACATGGCACCAGGCTCGATTTCGCCATGGTCGGCAGATATGTTACCGGGAAGCAGTCGGTCCTTGAATATCTCAAGAGCACGGCAGTTGTCAACCCGCATGCGACCATCCGATACACGGATCCGGAAGGCAAGACATTCCTGTTCGAAAGGGCAACACAGACAATGCCACCCAAGGCGACTGAAATCAAGCCGCACCCGTACGGGCTGGAAATAGGTACTCTGATAAACATGCTCTCGTACACCGACCAGAAGAAACTGTCGATGTTCCTCAGGGATGGTTTTTCGAGAATCAGCGACAGGGTCGCCAGGGAAATATGTGAACGCGCAATGATTTCGCAGGACAGGAAACCGCGCGACATAACACTGGAACAGGCAAAGTCACTTCTCAATGCCATTGCCCAGACCAAGATAATGGCGCCACAGACCGACTGCCTTAGCCCCATTGGTGAAGCACTGATAAAGAGGGGCCTGAAAAATGTCCTCGGGAGCATGCGTCCGGAATTCTATGCGCAACCTGTTACAAGACAGCCTGCTGTCTATGGCGGAAACCCGTTCCAGGTGGAAGTTGGAATAGTGTACGGCGGTGAGCTGCAGCCGGACCAGCAAATAACGATAATGCGCTATGCAAACAGGGTGCCTCTGCTGTATCAGCAGGGCGCATGCGCTGTGACGCAGTCCATAGGCAGTATAGACTGGCGCAGGTACGGGCTGGAACAGCGCGGAGGAACAGGCATACCCTTTGGTCCAGCCGTTATACTCGTCCATGTTCTGTCGACGAAACTTCCGTTCACATCCGAATCAAAGGAAGCGATTGCATCGATTCCGGAGATTATGCAGGAGATTGACCTTGCGCTGAAGATTTGCGCAAGGAATCTCAAATCTCATCTCAACAAGAAGGAGACGAAGAACAGGGCCGCTATAAAATTCGATATCGTGACAGAGATTGTTCCTAAAATTGCAGAAAAAACATCCGCTGTCCTAGAACGGCCTGTCCCTGACATTTCGCGCACAATAACAAAGATCATGAATGTCGTCTACATAGAGGACGGAGTCGAATACGATACCAGGAAGAAGAGTGCGAAGGGATTTGTGAGGATCAGGAATTATACTTCAAAGAAACAGTCACTGAAGCTTCATGCGCTTGTGCCTGCTGAGCATATCGACAGCAGCAACGTGATACCCTCGCCGACAGAGCTCACACTGGACGGAAAACTGACCTGGGACATCCTCAAAATTCAACCCCTGGAAGTGATGGAGTTGCGTTTCGAGCTCAAGGGTCTGGAGAAAGACGACTACACTGAAAATGAAATTTACATAAGTGGCATAAATCCGGCGATCGTGATAGGTGCTGAACTGCTGCCCGGAGACTGGGGCATCAAGACATTCGAATTTGAAACAGAGGAGCAGGAAGCAGAGACCGATACGGCTGATTACGATGAAGAGGGAGGTGAGCTCAGTGAAGAATGAAGACGGGCAGATTGGTATTGCAAAGAAAAAGCTCATAGAAATTGCCGAAACCATCTATTCCCAGTTTGAGAAGGGAGACATACCAAATATGGTGCTGCCGCTCAGGACGAAAGCGAATATACGTTTCGACGGCAAGAGCAATGTCTGGAAATACGGCAGAGCGCAGGGGATAAGGAGTGCGAAGAAGGCGGTAGGCGCCTACATGCTGCTCAGGACCGTCTATATGCTCGAGTTCATCGAGCAGATGATATCCGATTCAAAGTCATCAACGCTGAGGGAAATGTACTATATCTCAGAAGGGTGGGGAAAGGCAAAATTCGGATCGCAGGATGAGTCGGACAAACTTGCCGAAGATCTGGAGATAATAACGAAGTGCCTCCGGGAGGATTTCAAACTCAGGCCGGAGGAAGACGGAGCCAGAGTCATCGGGAATCTGACCGTCGAAGAGACTGACAGAAAGGGGAAGGTGAAGAAGATCAACTGCAGGGATGACGTCGGTGACTCCGGTTACAGCGTGCCGTATAACGTGGAGAAGGAGAAGGTCAAGATACTTTCCGGCGATGCCGATTTCGTCATTGCCATAGAAACAGGCGGCATGTTTGACAGACTGGTCGAAAATGGATTCGACGAAGATTTCAGGGCAATACTCGTACATTTAAAGGGTCAGCCTGCCAGGAGCACGAGGCGTTTCATAAAGCGCCTGAATGAAGAGCTCAAGCTTCCCGTCGTTACATTCACCGATGGCGACCCATGGTCATTCAGGATACACGCCTCGATAGCATATGGAGCAATCAAGACGGCGCACATTTCAGAATATCTCGCAACACCCACTGCGGAGTTCATCGGTATAACTGCGTCGGATATACTCAATTACGACCTTCCCACGGACAAGCTTTCCGATGTCGACATAAAGGCGCTCGAAGCGGAGCTCACTGATCCCAGATTCAACGAACCCTTCTGGAAGGCGGAAATCGAGACGATGCTGGAAAACAAGAAGAAGGCTGAGCAGCAGGCGCTGGCAAAGTACGGACTGGATTACGTGACAGACACATACCTGCCGGAAAAACTGAAGCAGGCCGGCATTATCTGAGTGCCGATGCGATGGAGATCAGTACGGCATATCAGCCCTGCGTGTAGTGCCCGTGGGGTGAAATGTTTGCGCCTATCAGGCTCGAATTTCCTTTTATGAACACGTTTTCGCCAATTACTGATTTTTCCAGTTTCACGTTGTCGCCAAGCCTGCAGTTTGGCGAAAGTATGGATTCCCTGATGTCACAGTTTTTCCCCGTCCTGGCTCCTTCAAGCAGCAGACTGTCGCTCACTCTTGTTTCGCTGCCCAGCGAAACACTGTCGTAAAGGCATGAACTGATAATGGTGTTCCTGTCCTCGATGCTGACGCCCTTCCCGATGTAGCAGTTTCCGCTTATCTCCACGTCGTTGCCGCATGCCGGTTTCTCCAGCATAATCATCTTGCCGTAGATCATGCAGCCAGGGATGGTTACCTCCTTCCCCTCCTTCTCGACAATGGCCACGTTTGCACGCTGCAGATCAGACGGCCGCCCGATATCCAGCCATATGCCCTTCATCCTGTAGGTCCCGATCTTCATTTTCCTGCGAAGCATGTCGGGGAACAGCTGTCTCGAAAAGTCATAGGGCTTTCCCTCCGGCACCAGTTCCATTACGTCGGAGTTTACGACGTATGCTCCGGCATTTATGAGGTGCGAAAAAACCTCTTCGTTCTTCGGTTTCTCCTGGAATCTCGTGACAAAGCCGTCGTCATCTGTCGCAACCACGCCGAATCCGGATGTATCCTCGACCTCCGTAAGTGCCATGGTGACATCCGCGCCGCTTCTGGCATGTTCCTCGTACAGCTGACGTGTATCTATTTCAATGAGCTGGTCTCCGCTCATTACTATGAAAGGTGAAGTCATGGAGGCGGAAACCATCTTTACGGCTCCCGCCGTTCCGGCCGGCACACTCTCGAACGAATACAGTACGGATGCGCCTATGCTCCTTCCGTCGCCGATTCTCCTGACAAGCCTGTCCGATAGATAGCCAGTGGTGATCACTATCTCCCTGAAGCCGCCATTCACCAGCGAACGCAGAGCGTATTCCACACAAGGTCTGCCTGCCACGGGTATCAGCGGTTTAGGCAGATTCTCGGTAAGAGGCCTCAGCCTGGTTCCCTCTCCGCCGGCAAGCACTACGGCCTTCATGAATCACCTCAAGCTGATTTTGCCGCGTTTCATGAGCTCTTGCAGTTGCTTGTCCGCCTCTTCCTCGCTAGCCTTCTCGTCAAAGAGTGTTCTCCTGACTGAGAAATTCTGATTCTGGATCGCCTTTCTGCTCTCTGCCGCCTTTTCCCTTCTCTCCTTCCTGCGCTCCAGTATGAACGACCTCATCTCCATCGCTTCATGATGGCAGGCATCCGCCTCATCCCGTTTCTCAATAAATTCCCTGTGCTTTCTGTCAGCCTCGCCGATCAGTATTGATGCCTCGTTCATCTTCGAGTTCATCTGTTCTCCCAGTGCGCGGACCTCGGCATACAGAGATGTCACAGATTCATGCTCCCTGCCCGCCTCCTCAAAAAGATCGTCTATCTTCCTGTTAATATCTTCCAGCCTGCCGACAATTTCCTCTCCCTTCCTTGTTACTGCCAGCAGTCCGTTCCTCTCCGAAAGATTCTGCCTCATCTTCTGTATGACTTCATTCTCTTCCTGCACGGAAAGGGTGTCTGTCTGCTGCTTCATTTCCAGAAATTCAAATTCCCTGTTCAGCCGCTCAATCTCCCTGTATGCATCAGAGTCCGGAGCGTTCTTGTGCAGCTCCCTCTTGAGCTGAATAAGCTCCTTCGCCTTCGCGTTGAGCTCGTTTCTCGCACGCTTGTGCGCCGCCATTTCGGCGGCTTTCTCATCCTTGGTCTTCTTTATCTCAAGAGTTTCATCCAGCAGTTTTCTCTTCTGCTCGTTGAGCATGTCTCGGACATTTCTGAGTTCTCCGCCTTCGTCATTGAGCTTGTTTCTCTTGGAAATGAGAGCGTCGAATTTCTCTTCTGCCTTTTCCAGTTCACTGATGGTTCTCTTTGGCATCAGAATTCTCCTTCAATCTCTGCGCGTCCCACCGGGCTGGCAACATTGCCTGTAGTGCCGACAGGCACGCTGTGAATAGGGACGATAAGACGATTCTACTGCCATATATATAATCAGCAGGAATCATGTGTTCCTGCAGACAGTCTCATTCACCGACATAGACGATTCTGCTGCCCATCATGTCTATGGATACCCGCTCCTGCCTGAGTGGTGCAAGGCCGCCTTCGATGGCATTCCGGCTCTCCGGCGGTGCGAGAAGAAGCAGAAACCCCCCGCCACCAGCGCCTGTAATCTTTCCGCCGTATGCACCCGCTCCTCTGGCCTTGTGGTAAAGACCGTCTATCTGCTCGCTCGATATGCCATTGCCGAGTGACTTCTTTATGTTCCATCCCTTGTCCAGCAGTGCACCGACAGACTCGATATCCAGCTTCTCAAGTAGAGTTGCGCACTCGTACGCCATTTCTTTCATGCTGTCATAGTAATTCAGTTTTCCGTTCATCGTTTCTATCTGTCCTGTCAATATGGATGAAGAATTTCTGGTGAGGCCCGTATAGAAGAGCATGATGCTGTTGTCAAGCTGCTTCTTTCCGCCATTCGGCATGAGCACGTATTTAACATGAACTTCTTCGTTCGGAAGAAACTCAAACAGCCTGAGGCCGCCGAACGCCGCTATGTACTGGTCCTGTTTGCCGCCAGGATCATTGACTATCTCCCTCTCTATCCTGCAAGCTTCTTCTGCCAGCTGCTTCGCGGAAACATGTTCACCGAGCCAGGCATGCAATGCGTTCAGCAGGCCCACGGTAAAACTGCTCGAGGAGCCGAGTCCGGTCCCCTCGGAAGGTATGTCAGATATGCTGACTATCTCTATCCCGTTCCTGATGCCCAGCAGCCTGAGCGCTTCCCTGATCAGCGGGTGTTTCAGTTCATTTACTGACGACACTATCTCTGTTCTGGAGTAGGATGCTCTGATCTTGTCATCGAATTTCCTGTTGACGATGATATGTATGTACCTGTCAATGGCCGCAGAGACTACCGCTCCGCCGCCGATTGAATAATATTCCCTGATGTCTGTGCCACCGCCCAGAAAGCTGATCCTCAAAGGCGTTCTGGACATGATCATGCCCTCTCTTCCCCCTCTTATGTTATCCTCTCCCCGCTACTATATGATGTGCACAAGTCCATTCCACGGGAAAGACATTATGGACAAACTTGACCTAATTCTTTCGCAACAATTAGCAGCGGCAGACAGTTTGCCTCCGGTACTCCATGGCCTACGAGGAAAGCAACTCAGGACTGACAGGTGTTTCCCTTATTCTCTTGCCGCTGGCCCTCTCAATCGCCCTGGCTAGAGCGCTGGGTGTTCCGATGGTCGGGCTCTCACCAAGCCCCTTGGCTCCGTGAGGCAGCGTCGAACGTTCTTCCGCGACCTTCACGACAAATTTCGGTATTGTTCTTGCGGTCTGGAGTCCGGCGTCAGATATGCTTGCGGTGAGAAGCTGACCGTCCTCGTTGTACGCTATCTCCTCTGAAAGAGTCTGGCCCATTCCCTGAACCATGCCGCCGATGATCTGGCCAACCACCATGTGCATATTGAGCGCGTTGCCCACGTCATAATAACTCCTGATCTCTTTGACGTTCACTTCTCCGTAGCTGTCTATGCCGACTGTCGCTAGATTGGCCCCGAACGAATTCAGAGAACTCTTGTAGTTTTCATAATGGAATTCATCGTATTCATTGGAAAGGAGCAGTTCCGGCGTGTATTTTCCGAATTCCCTCTCTGTCTGATCCCTGATCTTCCTGGCAACCAGAATCACCGCAAGGCCAGCCATCATGGCCGATCTGCTTCCCCACGCACCGACTCCGGACTTGAGCATGTCTGTATCACCCCTCTGCAGTTCCACAAGCTTTTCGTCGATGCCGAGCTCCTCCCTCAGGAGCCTTCTGATAAATTCCTCGTGATGCTGTCCGTGTGTATCCCCCCCGGTCCAGACTTTGATCCTTCCATCCTTTACCACAATTCTGGCGCTCTCACCCGGCTGCGTGGCAGGTACCAGGACGAAGCAGCTCAGGCCGGCGTTGTGCTCTTTCGACTGTGCATCGTAATCCAGCTCTCTGACTGCCTTTTCAATGAATGGTCTGGACGCTCCTATGCTCATGCCCAGCGGAGACCTGAAGCTCTGCGTCGTTGCATTCAGCAGCCTGAGTTTCGCGGCATCCATTTTCAGCTCGTCGGCGAGCAAATCCATCATCCTCTCCATGAAGAAGGCAGCCTCTGGCCTTCCCGCTCCTCTGTACGGGCCGTGCGGTGGCTTGTTCGTGAAAACGGCCATGGACCTGACGTGCGCCTTCTCTATTGCATATGGCCCGGTGAGCTGATATGCTATAAATCCCGGTGCAAATTCG
>JAKABN010000101.1 GCA_021796895.1 Thermoplasmata archaeon
CCGATCTGTCTGCTGTGATGCATTTTGGGCATTACAAGTGTATGCCCCGCCGTGATTGGAAACTTGTCCAGGCAGGCATACACGAAATCATCCTCGTAAATTCTGAACGAGGGCATTGTTCCGCCGATGATCCTGCAGAAGAGACAGTCTGAATCGCGTTCATCGCTGTTCATCGTATCTTCAGGGGGTTAAAGTGTCGAGTCTTAATTTCTTATGCTCTGATAATCGAAGCGATTTACTGAAAACGGGAAAAACGGATCGGAAAGGCAATAAGCATATTCAATATTGTGCGGGATTGATGAAGTCGGGAGTTGTCGCCGTGCAGGGTGACGTGAGTGAGCATGTCAGTACGCTTCAGGCAGCTATTGACAGATGCCGCCCCGGCGGGCATGCCGTTACTGTGAGGAGCATTAAAGACATAGAATCTGTCGAAAGCCTGATTATTCCCGGCGGTGAGAGCACCACAATATCAAAATTGCTCGTGCGGTTCGGTATCTTTGACGCAATAGTCAGGAGAGCAGAGGAGGGAATGCCAGTCATGGGAACATGCGCAGGATGCATACTCATGGCGAAGAAGGGAGACGAACAGGTGGGCAGAACACACACGAAACTGCTTGGTCTTATGGACATGAAGGTGGATCGTAATTTCTTTGGAAGACAGCGGGAATCATTCGAATCGCATCTCTCCATAGATGGCATAAGTGGCGACTTTTCCGGCATATTCATACGCGCCCCGGCAATAACTGAAGTCTGGGGTGACTGCAGATCGCTTTCCAGACTCGACGATAAAATCGTCATGGCCAGGCAGGGCAGCATGATGGCTCTGGCGTTTCATCCCGAGCTTTCCGGCTCGACTGTTTTGCACGAAGCATTCCTTTCGCTCTGACTCCGCGCATCTGCCGCTCAGGAGTATGGCATCTCATTTCTTCTTTGCGGCAGAGTTTATTGCGTTTATTATTTCACAGAGGTTTTCCACACCGTTAGTACGCTCAACAACCGTACCGGTGACGACGATGTCAGCGCCCGCTTCCACTACCATTCTGGCAGCCGCGCCATCACGTATGCCGCCTCCGACAATCAGGGGAACAGATATCGCTCCCTTGACAGCCCTTATCATGTTTTCTGGTACAGGCTCAGGCGAACCGCTTCCCGCTTCCAGGTAGACCAGTTTCATACCGAAGTATTCAGCCGCAAGCGCGTAACCTACCGCCGACTGCGTGTCTGCTCTGCTGATCGGCTCCGCCATCCCGACCTCTCCGACCTTCATTCCCGGCTCTATGATCACATAACCCATTCCAATCGGCTCTATGCCGAAACTCTTTATCGTCATCGCACCCGCAGCCTGTTCGCCTGTAATGTGCCTCGGAGACGCCGAATTGAGCATGGAAAGGAAGTATATGGCATCGAATTTCGTGCTGATGCCCGACGCGCTGGAGGGGAAGCATATCACAGGCCTGTCTGTGGCAGCTTTGATGGCGTCGATGGTCTCGTCGAGTCCCTTTCTCTCTATTCCGGTGGATCCTCCGACCATTATTGCCGATGTGCCGCATGCAGCCGCTTTCGCTGCTATTCCTCCGGCTGCGGTCGCCGTCTGCTTGTCCGGATCTATCAGAGTCATGTGCAGCGCACCTTCCCTCAGCCTCGAGTGTATGTAGTTCATGACTTTTCCCATGTTCAGACCCCCAGCGCTCCCGCAAGGAATGCAAGAAGGGCAACATACATTGCTGTTTTAGTAGTTGACTGTGCTCTGGCGGCGCTTCGCACCTGCAGCGCGGCCGAAGTAACGAACAGGATGTCTGCGACAGCGACCAGTGCCAGATAGCCTAAACCAAACTGATGCAGCACATAAGGAAAAGGACTCACGGCGACCGCAGAAAGCAAGGCTGTCGATGAAATCAGCATGGATTTGCGATCCCCTATAATCATTGGCAGCGTCTTCCTTATGCCTCTGTCTGCGTCTTCGTCCTGAATATCCTTTATAATCTCCCTTCCCAGTGTGGCGGCGAACGACGTCGCAAAGAGTGCCCACACAGGCGCAGGCGTGCCTACAGACACCGCCCCGAACAGAAAAAGGGAGGCTGTGAGCCAGGCAATCGAAATGTTGCCGGTAAGACCAAGCTTTTTCAGCCGGAACTCGTACGCCAGCATTATTCCGAGCGAAATGATGACAATTGCTACCGCAGATGCGTTTATGAGAAGGGAGGATATGACGGCGGCCGCGAAGAGCAGATACACGAGTCTGCGCGCCTTCTCTCTCTCAATATTGCCTGAAGGTATCGGTCTGGCGGGATGTGCTTTTGCATCTATATCTGAATCAATGTAATCATTGAGGGCGTTGCCCGCAGCAGTGAACAGAAAGACAGTGACAATTGCAGCAGCCATGGCATCTGCATGTCTGAACACGCCCCCTGCGGATACGACGAATCCGCCGATGAATGCAGCTACTCCGGACATGGCGCAGTTGCCAAATCTGATCAGCATGAGGTAATTGCGAACAGTTCCGCCAACGTCTGTCATCCGGTAGATCTCCCTGTGCTGAGCGGGAGTGCCAGATATTATTAGAATTTAAGTTCATCGACACTCGTATGATGGCGTCCCTCTGCCGCGACACTGTCAAATCCAATCAGACTGCATCGGCGGCTGGCGATAGATTATCATGTTGTGGTCAACACTTCATACATTTGCCGGACTGTTTTCTGAAATATACAGATGCTGAAGTTGTTTCACTCAGGTTGCGCGAAATTGACCGTGTGCTGCAGGCAGACATAGTGGTGCGTCTGCCCGACAATCCGGCCACGCCAATTTCCGTCACACCGCGGGTAATCGGCATGGACAGGGGCATAGTCAACATCGCCGTTACATCTGATAATCGATTCCACAGCTCAAGAGCACTCAGAAATGTCAGGGGCAGATACAGCCACCTTCGCGGAAGACTGCAGTCCGCAGGCACCCGCTCTGCCAAACGCCATCTGAAACGTTTGTCGGGAAGGGAAAGACGGTTTCAACGGAACTGCAATCACGTAATCTCCAGAGAGGTGGCGGCCATGGACTTCGATGTGCTCGCCATAGAGGAACTGTCTGTACGGAAAGACAGAAAGAAGGGACGCAAGTTCAACCGCATGCCTGGCGGCTGGAGCTATGCCCAGCTGGAATCCTTCCTGAGATACAAATGCGAAGCGTCGGGGAAAAGTGTTGTGACCGTTAACCCCGCCTATACCAGCCAGGATTGTTCACGATGCGGTGTCAGGGGAAAACGGCGTGGAAGTGCATTCACGTGCCCTTTCTGCGGCTTTTTCCTCAATGCAGACCTCAATGCGGCACGAAACATCGCCGACCGGGGCATGTCCCTGGCCGGCAGGCCCCATGTCAACGGGCCAATCGTAGCGGGAATGAGGCACAGGGCAGAACCCTGTGCGGACCACAGTTACAAGCCTCCCGTTTTAACGGGAGGTAGTTGACAACCCTTAACTACCAAAAGATGCTTAATTTTCCGCGTGAGCTACAGCCAGTATGCCGCGACAGGATCGCTGCGCGCGGAAGTTGAGATGCTGAAGTCGGCGATATCGAATCATTTCGAGGTTTACGATATACGTGTCACGTATGAGACTGTGGCTTTCTTCGTGCGCTGTGCGCCATCGGATCTGGAACGTAAGTTTGACGGAGTGAGAAGAGATCTCGTTCCGAAGAATTACGTGCCTTTCCTGCAGAAGCGCAGGGGTGAGTTTGCAATAATAGTCGGAAAGCGCAGGCCGCTCGGGCGAAAGGGCAACATTCCCAACATCGTCCTTCTGGCCGTCACCCTCATAACCACGACAGTGACGGGCGCCATACTCTGGGCCAATTATTACAATCTCCCTGATACATTCACGCCGGACACCATCGTCAACGGCATCATATTTTTCGTCTTTCCGCTCATGCTTATACTCGCATCCCATGAAATGGGGCATTTTATGGTTGCGCGACGTTACAACGTCAACGCATCTCTTCCCTATTTCCTGCCTTCCATACCGCCGCTGGGTACGCTGGGTGCATTCATTTCAATAAGGGATCCTTTTCCAAACAGAAAAGCACTCCTGGAAATAGGCATTGCCGGGCCGATAGTCGGATTCCTCGTTTCGATACCCGTTGCAATCGCCGGATTCATGCTTACTCAGATGAATCTCGTTCACGTGATTGTTGTGGCGGGAACGCCAGTCTTCAAGGCTCCATTCCTTTATGATTTCATGATGTCCTTCTTCCCCTTCTCCTCCGGCACATTCATAATATTCCCGACAGCGTTCGCGGCATGGGTCGGTTTTTTCGCAACGGCGCTGAACCTGCTGCCTGCGGGTCAGCTGGATGGCGGCCACATTGCAAGGGCACTGCTCGGAGACAATGCGCGTTACCTGGGCTGGGGGACTCTGGCCGTGCTGATAGTCCTGTCGCTCAATTTCACAAGCTGGATATTCATTGCACTCTTCGTTATGATACTGGGCGTGCGGCACCCTCCACCTCTGAATGACATTTCAAAACTGAAAATAGACAGGAAGATGCTCGGCGCCATAGCGGCCGCCATGTTCCTGATATCATTCACTCCGATACCCGTCACAACCATACCGGCTTACACGAGTTTCACAATGACATCCGCAACAACATCGGTCATTGTGAACAACACTAGCCCGCAGACCTTTTTGCTGACGGTCACAAACACAGGCAATACTGCGGAAAACATAACACTCTCTTCCGTACAGAGCACGAGTGGCTACACTCACTTCGAAATGCTCTTTGCACCGGGTGCCGCGCCTCCCGGCAGTTCTGCATTCAAAGGCTCCCTGACATTCATGCTTGCTGTCGGGAAGGAGGCGAATGTGACTGTTTCGGTTGCGGAGATAAATTCGGTGTCTCCGGGAACTTACAGGCTTGAGGTGCTCGGCGTGGCCGCCGATTACAGGAGCATCTTCGCCATCCCTGTCATTGCTCAGTGAGCAATTTGAATGCGTCCGGTCGCCCGCCGTTCCCTGTTTTTTCAATTCCTGGTGAACAGCATGAAATGCCTCGTCAGCGATCTGTGCACTTTCTTCGCTATGCACATTTCCAGCGTGAAATCTTCCGCACCTTCCACAATGGACGGATCGGGAAGAACGATGCCGAGCCTTCCCCCGCTCCTCAGACAGAGGGCAAATGCTTTCATTGCTCTCGCATAGAGGGCTTTCGGCTTCTCTCTGTTCATGTATGACGATCTTCCGTACGGCGGATCTGTCGCAATGACGTCAAACAATCCGAGCGACGGAATGTCCGAAACATCCAGCACGCGCAGATCGCATTTTCCTCCCATCCCGATCTGCCTGAGATTTGCGGCTGTGCCTTCCACCATCGTGCCGTCTATATCTGTTCCTGCGGCATCCGCCCCCATGAGTATCGCTTCCATGATTATGCCGCCAGTGCCGCAGAAAGGATCCAGAATCCTGTCTCCTTCCGAGGCAGCGCAGAGATTCAGCAGACCCCTTGCATACCTCGGCGGAAGCGACACGGGGGAGAAGAAAATTCTGTTTGAAACACTCCTCCTGTCAATCGCACGCCTGTCTACGGGGCAGTGAAGCACGGTTAGCAGAAAATGCCCTCTTCCAGCAAAGACCCTGAACTCCAAATCCGCGTTGTCGATATCCACCTTTCCGTTTCTGCCTATGACGCTTCCCAGCTCCCTTTCCATGGAGGGAACCAGCTGCTTCATTTCTCTCTCCCTCGTTACAACCCGTACTCTGAACGTTTTGCCGTTGAGCTCTTTGCGGTACGGATGAGTGGATTCGAGAAGCTCATTCCACGACGGATATTCGCCAAGCAGGTGAGATACGCTGTGTGAAAATGCAAGTCTGGAGCACAGCTTCTGCGCAGTGAACATGGCATCGCGGCAGCGCAAAAGCGCGAATTCACGATCGATTCTCTCCGGTATGAAATCGGCGATGTGCCTGAGAGCCTCGAGTTCCGCCGCGGGAAAAAGATCATGCTCAAGCGATAATTCAACTACGACAGAACTCTCTTTCGCGGGTCCCATTCAACATGCGGTAAGGGAGTTCAGTCTCTTATCCCTTCCTCACTGACTGTTATCACGCATTCTGCTTCCGGGAGACTGGGAGAATCGACCAGCCTCGCTATACGTTTACCCGCTTTGCTCTTTCTCAGATATACACGGTACGTTGCCGTGTGACCGACGATGTGTCCCCCAATGGGCCTCGTCGGGTCGCCGAAGAAGGCATCGGGTTTGGCCGACACCTGATTTGTGCAAAGTATGACGCAATTGTTCAGATCGCCAAATCTGAGGAGGGCATGCATGTGCGTGTTGAGTGCCTGCTGCCTTTCGGCAAGCGAGCCGCGGCCGACATACTCGGCCCTGAAATGTGCTGTGAGTGAGTCCACTATGAGCAGTTTGACCTTTTTCTCCTTTGCCAGCTCGGACGCCTTCTCCACGAGCAGCATCTGATGCGCCGAGTTGTAAGCACGCGCCACATGTATTTTCTTCAATGTGTCCGCAGGATCGAGATCCATCGCCGTCGCCATCTGGGCAATTCTCTCCGGCCTGAACGTGTTTTCCGTGTCTATTATCACCGCATCACCGTTCAGTCCTCCCTTATCCTCGGGAAGCGCCACATTGACCGCAGCCTGATGACATATCTGTGTCTTGCCGCATCCAAACTCGCCGTAGAGTTCTGTTATGGCCTGAGATTCGAGCCCGCCGCCTATCAGATCATCCATTGCCTTTGAACCGGTAGTGAGTCTGCGCACTCCTCTTCTTCTCTCCATTATCTCGTCGCCGGTCTCGAAACCGCCGATATCGACAGCCTCCTTTGCGGCGTTGATAATCTTGGCGGCCGTAGATTCGCCTATTTCGCAGACCTCCGCCAGATTCCTGGGCGACTCTATTGCAATTGACATTAAATCCGTATAACCGGCCTCTCTCAGTTTTTCGGCCGTAGCCGGTCCTATCCCGTTTATTTCCTCGAGTTTCTTTTCCGCCATCTGAACTTCCTTCAGTAGTGCCGAATCATCACACATTCTTATTTAAATGCGTACCGGGGGAGTAGGCCGAAAGATGTTTCCGACCCGTTGTGGCTTTATCCTTTTCACCGTTTTTGCCTGCCTGCCGTAGCGATACT
>JAKABN010000008.1 GCA_021796895.1 Thermoplasmata archaeon
AATCAGTTATACTAAAACGTTCCTTTTATCTTTCTCTTCGACTAAATTAGAATCCGTGATACATATAAAAAATGATTAAATATAAATAACTATATGTTAATTTCGCTGACGCTTCAACTCTCCGGAATGACAGAGAGTCCATCATTTCCACTGGAAAAATCAGTTTGGGTGGGCAATACTCCGGCCTGGTGTTCCTGTCACCAACTCTCTCCAGTTTTTTGTTTGGATCGTGTGCTTTTTGTGTATTACAATACATAGTTACATCAATCATTACACTTTCATGTGTTTATGAAAATAACCACATCAAAACGATCATAAATGCATTGTTCATAGAGAAATTGACAGCGGGCAGTGCCGTGTAGTTTTTCCACTGGAAATCGTACTCTCTCTGATTTACATTTTGAATTGTCTTTTCTTGTCTATTACCATGTCTTCATATTTTCTTGGGAGAACCCAGGCAAGATACTCTATCTCTTCCATATTCTTGACAAATTTCGCCTTGCTGTCAACTTTCAGATACTTGAGAAGTTCCAGCGTCTTTTTCACCGAGTCCACAAACCACCAGACGCCTCCGACAAGCAGTATGGGGCCAATTACAAGAAGCCAGTAAAGCCATGGGCCAATCGTCTTTATTGCAGGCTGAAATCCGATAAGATAGGACGGCAGTTTCGGCACAAACAGGCCGACACCCGATATGAATGTCATAACCACACCTACTGCAAGCATCAATACCGACAGCTCGAACCGGAACTCCCTGGTTAACGCCTTTGCCATCGGATTACATCAAAAGTGCATACTGTATTTAAACGATTCATAGGGCCGGCATTCTCCACCTGTTCGCACCGATACTTCCGTGCCCGGCTCCCCTGTTCCTCAGTGCCACTACGATCAGCCAGATTTTTAAGTCCGTGCAGATTAGTCAGACTAACCGGACAGGCAGGAGAACCCGATGGAGACGCACCTTCACATAGGATTCGACGACACGGATTCGGCCGATGGCATGTGCACGACGTATGCAGTCACGGAGATCATAAGGCAGCTGGACTTCCCAGTGCTGCTCGGGTATCCACGCCTGGTGCGTCTTAATCCCAATATACCATGGAAGACACGCGGAAACGGGGCGCTCGCGCTCACTATCGGCGGATCCGCCAGAACAGCATTCAAGATCGGTGAGATTTCGGGCAAACCCGTTCTTGCTTCGTTCGACGAGGGTGAAGAGAAGCAGAACCGGCGCGCGATTTCGGAAAAGGCTTCCGCTGCCATCGAAGCACTTGCGGAAATGGATGATGAAAACACGAATCCCGGCCTAATTGTCTGTGACACAAGGCCTGCACCGTCTTTTTACTGGCGGGCCGTGAGATATGTTGTGGACAGGGAGGACGCTCTGGATGTCTGCAGGGAAGCCGATGCATTCATAGCAGAATGGAAGAACGGAAGGGGAATAATAGGAGCGACCGCGGCCGTTGCCTGGCTTCCCGCCGGAAGGACATATGAAGTCATCACCTACAGGGAGAGGAACAGATGGGGCAAAACCCGAAACGTGAACGAGGAGGATGCGTCCATGCTCAGTGTGAGGTATCCATCGACGTTCAACAATTATGACAATGAAACAAGGCACATGTGCATTTCCCCGGCGTCTCCATGCCCTGTCCTCTTCGGCATACGGGGAAGCGATCCCTCCATTCTCCCGAACGCCATGCAATCAGTCCGCTCAGAGCTTGTTGACCGCTGGCTCATATTCGAATCCAATCAGGGCACCGACGATCACATCATCCGATTGTCACAGGAACCGGAGCAATTCTGCTCGTACTTCGCATCCGGTCAGGTTAAGACCGGACCGAGAACGATCACTGGAGGGCATGTTTTCTTCGAGATGCAGTACGGGACGCGGATCATAACCTGTGCTGCGTTCGAGGAGACAAAGAACCTGCGGAATATTGTGAGAAAGCTTGTTCCTGGCGACGGCGTTGCCGTCTGGGGGGCATACAAAGCAGGGGCAGAGGGAAAAACGCTGAACCTCGAAAAGATACAGATACTTTCACTGGTGAAGAGATTCGTAAAGGTTGGAAATCCCCTGTGCACGAGATGCGGAAAGAGCATGAAGTCAGCAGGAAGAGGATTAGGCTATCGCTGCCGGGCATGCAGGACAACTGCGCAGGAGGCGAGGTTCAGGGAGGCCGATTGCACCGTCTCCACAGGTCTTTATTCAGCAACGACTTCATCAAGAAGACATCTTTCAATGCCGGCGGAACTCGCTGTCCGCTGCGCAGCCGGGAAGGCAGCCAACAATTGGCAAGAAAATGATAACTAGCCTTTCACTCTTAGTGACGTGCGGTCACTATGGAAAAACGGACTCTTGAAGAGGCTGTCATCGTTTCCGCAGTCAGAGTGCCTGTGGGTAAGTTCGGCGGAGTATACAGGGAGACTTCCGCAATTGAACTTGGGAAAGCAGTCGTCGGCGGCGCTATCAGGAGTGCAGCGCTGTCCCCGGCAGACGTGGATGAAGTGATAATGGGTAATGTGTTGCCAGCAGGCCTTGGCCAGTCTCCTGCGAGACAGTGCGCAATGGGGGCAGGCGTGCCCGCCGCATCAGGCTCATTCTCGCTGAATAAAGTGTGCGGTTCCGGCCTTAAGGCGATTATGCTCGCCGCAAACTCAATACGCGCTCGAGAGCATGATGTTATTGTCGCCGGCGGCATAGAGAACATGAGCAGGGCGCCATATCTCTCAACATCGAACCGATGGGGCAGCAGATACGGTGATGCCAGTCTCACGGATTCCATGATACACGACGGGCTTTGGGATGCATACAACGATTTCCACATGATGATCACAGGGGAGATAGTCGCCGAACGATTCAACGTGACGAGGGAGGAGGCAGACAGATTTGCTCTCAGGAGTCACAGGAGAGCCGTCAGTGCTACCGAGGAGGGTTTTTTCAGTGCTGAAGTGCTGCCTTTCGATGTGCTGCTTGATGGAGAGAAGGTAACAGTCACACGTGACGAAGGCATGCGCCCCAATTCAACGCTCGGAAAACTTTCTTCACTCAAGGCAAAGTTCAGGAAGGGAGGCATATGCACGGCCGGAAATTCCTCCCAGCTCAGCGACGGAGCATCCGCTGTTGTTGTCATGTCTGCGCCAAAAGCTGAGAAATCCGGCGTCAGGCCCCTGGCAAGGATAGTGGATTACGTCACGGGCGGCACCAGGCCGGAATGGGTGATGGAAGCTCCCATAGCTACGACGAAGAAGCTCCTGAAACGCAACAGAATGAGTATCGAAGACATCGATCTCTTCGAGCACAATGAAGCGTACGCAACGGCAAGCATTGCCGTGATGAATGAACTCGGCGTAGATGAAAAGCGCTTCAACATATCCGGCGGCGCGGTGGCGATGGGTCATCCGCTTGGCGCGAGCGGGGCAAGGATCACCACGACTCTGCTGCATAATATGCAGAGGCTGAAGAAGGACAGAGGGATTTCGACGCTGTGCCTCGGCGGAGGAAACGCGGTTGCGATGCTGCTGGAGCGATGCTGAAATGCTTAAGGTGGGCGTGGTCGGGCTGGGAACAATGGGCTCTGGCATTGTACAGTCGTGTGTGGAATCAGGATTCGATGTTGTGGCCGTCGATGTCTCCGGCGACATTGTTTCGCGGGCGGTAGACAGAGTCAAACTGGGACTGGACAAACGCGTGGAAAAGGGAAAACTGGAGGCCCGATCAGCATCTGCAGCCGCGGCGAAAATTCAGGGAACTACAAAGTTCGACGATCTGCAAGGCTGCGCAATAATCATCGAAGCCGTATATGAAAAGCAGGAACTGAAGAAGTCCGCGATCGGGAGAATAAGCGAAACAGCGGGGAATGACTGTGTGATTGCCACAAACACCTCATCCATTTCAATCACTCTTCTTTCGAAATATTCTAGACATCCTGAAAATTTCATTGGAATGCACTTCTTCAACCCCGTCCCTCTCATGCCCATCGTCGAAATAGTCAGGGGATATCTCACCTCCGATTCGACCGTTTCCTCGGCCACAGCTCTCGCGAAGGGCATGAAGAAGGAGATAGTTGAGGTGGCCGATTATCCGGGATTCGTGTCGAACAGGATACTCATGCCAATGATCAACGAGGCTGTTTTTGCGCTGATGGAAGGTGTGTCTACACGCGATGGCATAGATCGGGTGATGAAACTCGGAATGAACCATCCCATGGGTCCTCTCGAGCTCGCAGATTTCATAGGGCTCGACGTGTGCCTGGACATACTCAATGTTCTGTACGAAGGTTTCCGCGATCCGAAATACAGGCCAGCCCCTCTCCTTGTCAACATGGTCAATGCAGGAAGGCTGGGAAGAAAGAGCGGCGAGGGTTTCTATCGTTATTGAGACGAATGTTCACAACTCATGGCGCCACGCCAACCGCAATTTCGGGTATTTCATTTCTGTCAATTCTTCTGATTACAGTCCAGTAGGCGATAGCGAAGAGAATTACGGGAATCGCGTCGAGTAACTTCAGGTATCCTATGCCGTTCAACTCCGCAATGACGCTCGCAAGAGCTGCTGAGTTCGGCGGATTGCTGGAAAGTGCCGCGACCATTCCGCTTTTCACGATAGAATACGTCACTAAAGTGGCGACGGAAATCACCACGACTTGAGCAGCGAAGCCGCACCATGCAAGGATTCTTCCAAAGCGATCCTCAAGAGCATAGAGAATCAGGACATAGGACAGACCGGTGATCAGACCAGCTATAATGATACCGGCATAGAGGGAGGAAAGCGCGGACAGAGCCGAAGAGACGGTCAGGCTGCCGCTCGCTGCCATGCTCGCGATGTCGGTGGCAAAACTCAGAACAAGTATGAAGGCGATAACGGTGCCCACAACAAAAATTACAGCAGCCGCTACCGGATAATTGTAATGATTTCCACCGAACGTCCCCCTGCTCAATATGATCAAAATAACGCCGGCAGCTCCCAAAATGAAACCAAGGATGTTCAGGTAGGGAATCCAGCTGAGAAGTGTGGCAAAGATGAGAAACCATATGCCGGTCCGCGTTCTTTCTCTGTCCTTTTCTGCAGTGTCTTCCAGTCTTGCTGAGAATTCACTCATCGGGCTAGGATTTCCACAGCCAGCGCAAATCGCGTAAAATTCCTGATTCTTATGGCCACAATTGGGGCAGTACGTTTCAGTCAATTTCAACTCTCCCTTTGCAGGCGCAATGTTGAATTTTATACACACTTGAACGGCAGGATGCCTAATATACGTTCGGAA
The DNA here is from genome assembly GCA_021796895.1 of Thermoplasmata archaeon. Taxonomy (GTDB): domain Archaea; phylum Thermoplasmatota; class Thermoplasmata; order Sysuiplasmatales; family Sysuiplasmataceae; genus Sysuiplasma. The sequence continues at coordinate 5,262 of JAKABN010000008.1, forward strand.
GAACACTTTGACTTCCTCCGGCAGCGTTCGGACATGCCAGTCGCCTTTCCGCTTTCTCCGACGGTTGCAGATCCGGACTCCTGCCATCGATCAAGTGTGCCAGGATTCATGCAGTCGCAAAGTTAAATACGATTATACATGTAGTCAGGCACAGAAGCAATGAGACAAACACCAGTCACAGCCGGCTCCGCAGGCTCGCCCTACATATCGTTTTCAAGAGAGGAATGGAAGAAGCTCCGTGACTCCACTCCTCTCACTCTCTCGCAGGCGGATCTTGAACGCATAAAGGGAATCAACGAAAAGATATCAATGGCTGAGGTTGAAGACATATTTCTTCCAATTTCCCGTCTTCTGAACCTGTACTATCGCGGATCCAGGGAGCTGTACGAGGCAAGGAGGACGTTTCTCGGGACGGAACGCGAGCGTATTCCGTTCATAATCGGTGTGGCCGGAAGCGTGGCCGTCGGCAAGAGCACCACGTCAAGAATACTCAAATCGCTCATATCTGCCTGGCCCTCCTCTCCCGTGATTGATCTGATTCCAACGGACGGCTTCCTCTATCCGAACAGCGTGCTCGAAGGCAGGAGACTGATGAACAGAAAGGGTTTTCCAGAAAGCTATGATCTCAGGAAACTCATACGCTTTCTTTACCGTCTTAAGTCCGGCGACGACAATCTTTCAGTGCCCGTATACAGCCACGTGCGCTATGACATAGTCCCGGGTGAATATACGACGGTGGGTTCGCCGGACATAGTCATACTCGAAGGACTGAATGTGCTGCAGACAAGAAGTGTGGCATCGCCGAAGGAGCCTGAACTTCTGGTCTCCGACTTCTTCGATTTTTCGGTCTACATAGACGCCGATGAAACATCCGTGAAGAAGTGGTACACGGAACGGTTCAGGGTGCTGAGGGACACGGCTTTTCGGCGTGAAGACTCATATTTTCACGGAATGGCCAGACTCTCGGACGAAGAGGCAGATGCCGCGGCGTCCAGAATATGGGACGAGATAAATGCGGTGAATCTGCGCGAAAATATTGCGCCTACCAAGCACCATGCTCATCTGATACTCGAGAAGGGAAGCGACCACAGCATAACCGGCGTCAGAATGAGAAAGATATGAGGCGCCCCTTTCTCAGTCCATCATGGCAATCCGCCTTCCATTGACCGTCCGGTCAGAACGGAGGGGCTTCTGCTGCAGATATGTTGGTCAAGTCACAAAAATCTGTCCGCAGAGCACAAGATTTCTTCTTGCAGGCGATGTATCACACGCCTCTCATGCATTAGTATTTCAATGCGCGTGCCGGCGATCGGAAAACCTCAGCCCTGGCAAACCCCACAGAAGAATTCACGGGCTTCGGCTACCCTGTGGTAAAACCGTCCGTGTCAAAGGTCGCAGTGCCTGTCGATCACTGAACATGGTCCATGATTTCAGAAAGTGTGCTTATTGTCAGAAAGGGCTCATCATGGAGTCTCTCCTCATCGCCTCCAGCATTCACCCATATGCCCTTTATTCCGAGCTTCTGTGGTGCGAAGACATCCCAGACAGGGTTATCTCCAATCATCCAGGTTTCAGCAGGCCGTGTTCCGAGCGCAGTGAGCGCCTTGAGGTATATGCGCTCGTCAGGCTTTCCGTAGCCCTGTTCTCCTTCTATGAAAATATGATTGAACAGTCCCGAAAGACCGAATCTCTCTATTTTTCTCCTCTGGACAGCCGCGTTTCCGTTTGTCACGAGGGCGAGCAGTACACCTCGTTCCCTGAATTTGCCAACGGTCTCTATTGCACTTGGAAATGGATGCATGGCCTCCTCTCTGACTGCCGAGAACCTGTCCGCTATTTTTTCTGCAAGACCATTGTCAGGCAAACGCAGATCACTGAAAGTCTCCTTCACTATCTCCCTCCTGGCTTCATCGATACTCTGTCTCCAGACCCTGTGTCTTTCGGCATCGGACCAGAATACATCTGAATGTTTCAATATGGAGGAAATGAGCCGACCTGCCCCTATTTCCTTCAAGGTGACCGAAAACTCTTTTTCTACCCGGTTCCAGCACTCTTTCTTCAACGTCTCGTTTGCGATTATTGTGTCGTCAAGATCCAGCATTATCGCCCGCGGGAGAGTAAGTTTCATTCTGCTGCCTGAAGAGCACAAGGGGGCACCCGGCTATTAAATCCAGCTCCCGTGCAACTCCGCAAAAACGGCCCTGGCTACGGTGATACGTACCTCCATCCATAACATTTAAGCGCTGACCATAATTTCCCACGTGAGGGTTGAATATGAACGTACTGGCGCAATACGGCAACTCCCGCAGAATAATATTCGCCGCATGGCTCGGCTGGCTGATGGACGGATACGTCACCATCAGCTATCTCATCCAGGTCCGGACGGTCAGCCCGCTCTTCTTTCCCGCATCATTGAGCCTCTTCTACTTCCTTGCCTTCGGCGTCAACGGCATCGCCCGGGCCCTGGGTTCGGCGGTACTCGGCAACTTTATAGGCGACAGGATTGGGAGGAAGAGGATGCTCGTTATGACCATTGGTCTTTTCTCTCTCTCAACGGCTTCGCTGGGCCTCCTGCCAACATACCAGCAGGCAGGGATCGCAGTATCCTTTGCCGTTTTCATTCTTCTTTTCCTGATGGGCATATTCGCCGGCGCCGAATATGGCGGAGGCACCGCACTCTCGATGGAGAGCGTTCCACCTGAGAAGAGAAACTTTTACGGTGCATTCGTTCAGAGCGGTTTCGGTTGTGGTTATGCAATTCTCGCGGGTGTCTTCACGCTCATTTACTTGGTGACAGGTCCTGCGGGATACTCAACGATCGGATGGAGGATACTCTTCCTCTCAACCATGGTGCCTGGTGCCCTCACGTTCTTCATACGGGCATTCACCCCTGAGTCGCAGATATTCGAGGAGACGGAAAGGAAGGGGGCGATTGAAAAGACACCACTGCTGAAGATGTTCAGAGAGGTTTACGGACGCCTTGCCGCAGTGGTGATGATTACCGCCGGCCTTCTTTACATTAACGCTTCAACTTTTTCGCTCTATCCACTGATACTGGAAACAGTGAACGGTTTCGGGAATGGAATTTCCGGAATAGCGCTCACCGTGATAAATCTCATCTCCATAGTCGGGGTGATACTCGGCGGTTTTTTCGCCACCCGGACAAGGGACAGGGCAGGCTACATACTCAAGTATACGGTACTGTTCATGGCCCTGTCGCTGCCTGTCGATCTCATTGCGTTCGGCAGCAATGTGTTCTTTGTGATGTTTGCATTCTCAATCCAGGCATTCTTCGAGGCAATGATATTTTCGACGCTGCCCGCCTTCATGTCTGAAGCGTTCAGCAGGAGGTACAGGACTACGGCGGTTGGCTTCGCATATAACCTCGGCTCCACTTTCGGCGCTTTCGCCCTGGTGATTGTTCCACTGACCGCTGCGGCCATCGGATGGGGAACGGCCTGGATATCGAACATTCTGGCAGCCGGCGTCTTAATGATTGCAGGAACAGCCCTCTCGCTCAGCATCTGGTCTGCAAGAGACGCATCGGAGAAGCGCGATCTCATAATGGAATGATTGCCCGGAAGTACAGACACTTGTGTTCACGCAATGAGATGGCACAGGCCTTCCTGCCGGCGGAGAAGTAATGTACCGGCGGCCAGCGGACTCGAATACACACGGCTTCGTTCCGGTCTGCCCCCAGTTCTGAGAAAGGATGCAGCGCGCGGCGCATTCATACTGCGGACGATATGCAGTCAACAGATATTGTCATTCTGTCATGCCGGTGTGATTCAGCGCCTGACCGAGAGCCATCCCTTTATCGGCGCAACGCCCGGTATCTCCCAGTCATTCCACATTTCGTCCACCCTGGACTGCACGAACTCGAAATCATCTTCTATGAAATGCGAGAATCTGCCCTGCTTCTCAAGGTACTCCCTGACGGGCACACGTTTCGTCTTCCGTGCGTCGTATGTGTAATTCACCTCTCCCTTTATTATCTCGTAGAGAGGGAAAATGCCCGTCTTGATTGCCAGCTGGCCCAGATCTCCGGAATAGCGCGGATGGTAGTCCCATCCCTTCGGACACGGGTCCATGGTGTGTATCAGCGTCGGTCCGCCTATCGAAAGCGCCTTCTTCACCTTGTTCATGTAATCCATCGGCGGGAATGTGGCGCATGCAGTTGCAACGTACTTGCAGTTGGGATGGCCGATGGCGAGCATGGGCGCGACGTTCTTCTTCCATTTATCGTGCATTATTCTCTTTTTTGAGCCGGTAGGAGTGAATGTGGTCTGCGCTCCCCATGGCGTCATGTTCGTCGCCTGTATGTCCGTATTGGCTGCGGACTCATTATCGTAGATTATGATGAGCATGTCGTAGTCCGTCTGCAGCGCACCCGATATGCCACCCAGTCCCATGTCTCCTCCCCCCAGGTCGCCGGAGAAGTTGATCACGTTTATCTTCTCATCCGGTATCTTGCCCTTCCTCATCAACGCTCTCAGGCCGGCAGCCATGCCCACTGCGGACGCCCCTCCGCCGCCTAGCTGTGTATGCATCCACGGTACTACCCAGGGTGTCGTCATGTAGCTGGTGTTAGCGACATACATACAGCCTGTCGCACCAGTCACAACCGTTCTGGGCCCTGATGCCTTCACAAAATCACGCATTACCAGCGCCGACTCGCATCCCTGGCACGTCCTGTGGCCCGACGTGTAAAACTCCTCCATGTCTATTCCATGGACACTCTTGTAGAGCTTTGCGTTTTTGAACTCCTCTTTGGATACTCCTGTTGTAGTTGCCATCTCAATCGCCTCCTTTCCTCTCCATCCCTGCGCCATTCCCTTCCCTTACCCTTATCCACGTGACCAGTTCGCCTTCTCCTTTGTGGTTTGCGGTAATGCGGACCATTCTTGCGACGTCCTCAATCGATATTTCCCTGCCTGCCAGACCTCCTATGAAGTCAACGATCTGGGGTCTGTTGCTGGAATGGTACAGCGCTGCCCGTACATCGTTGAAGAGCACACCGCCGTCATCCGGACCGCCGTGCGCAAAATCACGGTCTATAACGCCGACTGCCCTGACTTCCGAAAGACTCTCCCTGAGTTCTTCGGCTGGGAAGGGTCTGAACCATCTCAACTTGACATAGCCCACCTTCACTCCCTTCTCCCTGAGCAGTTTGACCGCTGCCTTTGCAGCCGACGTCACGGTGCCCATGCCTATGAGCGCTATTTCCGCATCCTCCATCATGAACTCTTCGAAGAACGGATTCGCGTAAGAGCTGTGGAAAACTTCGTTGTACTCCTTGTATGCCCTGTATATGACTCCCCTCGCTCTCCTCGCCGCTTCCCAGTTCTGTCTCCTTATTTCCATTCCCCAGTCCTCGTTTATCTGCGGCGCGATGGATACCGGGTTGTCCGGGTGCATCCTTCTGGTCCCGAGATTGTATGGAGGCAGGAATTTCTGTACAGCCTCCTTTGTTGGTATTTTCACTATGTGCTGCGAATGCGTGAGGTACCCTCCGTCGATGGCAACCGCGCACGGCATCATCACTGAAGGATCTTCCGCTACTCTGTAGGCAATAAGCGTTGTGTCGAGTGCTTCCTGTGCGGTCGAAGCCCAGACAATCAGCCATCCGAGGTCGCGGACGAGCATGGCATCGTTGTGTTCCACCCCAAATGCGCCCGGATCATCAAGCGCCCTGTTACCCACGAGCGCTACAAGCGGCAGCCTGTCTGTTGCGGTGGCGGCAAGCGCCTCAGTGGCGTAAAGCCATCCGGTTCCGCTGCTTCCGGCAAACGCCCTCGCTCCCACAGATGACGCGTGCTTCGCTATTTCGAATTGTGAATGCTCGCCGTCCGCAATTATGTATTCGGAATCGAATTTGCCGTCCGCAATGAATTTAGCCAGTCTGTCCATAACACCCGTGTACGGTCTTATCGGATATGCAGAGAACACGTCGACGTCCGCGAGTCTTACCGCATGCGCAACGGCATCAGTTCCCGTCGCAAGCTCCTCGCGTTCGTATATCTTTCTGTCAACCAGTTCGGTCGTCATTTCAGTTCCCTCCATCCTGTTTGAAGGGCACTGCAGCCTTGATCTCCGTGTGCCTGACTCCTTTGCCGGTTACTGGTGAAGGCATGAAGCGCACTTTTCCCTTCTTCTCTTCCAGCCATTTGACGTAACCCTCTGCGTCCCTCTTGTACATTTCCCAGGGGCTGCTGTTGTCTTCAAAATTGAGATCGTCCACCATGACTATGCAATCGTCCACTGGGCACACCTGAGCACATCTGCCGCATCCAGTGCAGTACTCATAATTCACATCGTACAGTCCATCGGCCGTGGGATCGAAGCACTCGTCCGGGCAGTCGTACCAGCACAGCGTACACTTGATGCATGTGTCAAACCGTATTACTGGCCTTTGCGTCTTGCTGGTCCCTCGTTTGAAATTCGGATTTCTGTTTTGTCCCCTGGGTCCCAGCGTGAAACCCCTCTCCACTGATTTTACGACAATACCTTCGTCAAAACTGTCCCATGAAGGCAGTTTCGGTTTACTGTGCGGCCATGCGATACCTTCGCTCTGCTTCACTTCCCTTACGACAACGGAATCATAGGCTTCCTGAAGACTCTTCACCTTTGCGGCGTCGTTGTACTTCTTCTTTACATATTCCTCGACGCTATGTATGCCGACGATTTCCGGGGCCACTCTCGCCACTGCCGCTATGGTTCTGACGTCCGTGGCATCATCCCTGTAATACCAGAGACCGGCAAAACTCTGGTCGCCAGGCAGGATCGCTATATTGTAATCGAAAGTTTTCTTTTCGAGGTGCCGTATGAGCTCTTCCGGCTTCCTTCTCGAGACGATGAGCAGTGTGCCGCCTGGAATCACCTTTTCATTGATGGGTCTTATTCCGTAGTGCCCCCAGGGCTCGAGTCCCTTTACCATCGTGTCGTCGAGCACAACGACGACGTTGGCTCTGTCGATGTCCATGCTCGCGCTCGCCACTGCTTCGAGGTCATCCTCGGAGAGCGCATCGGAAAAGAAAGCAAAGTTGGCGCATGGCACACCGTTCCTCTGCGGATCATCGCTGTATCTTCCGTTGGAAAAAGCCGTCTTCCCTTCAGAATGTGCAGCATAGACCAGATCATTGGTTATTCTATACGCCAGTGATTTCTGGAATATGCCTCTGTAGTTGACCTCAAGCCGGAGCACCGATTTCTCCATTTCTGCAGTCGATACCGCCTCGCTTTTAGTGCCTCTGGAACTGCCGGACATTTAAAAACCTCGATAACTTTCCTGCATCGATCTTTCTCATATGCTAAATCATTTATGTTGAACAGGTTAGATCAGCTGTTTCATGCGACACATTCAGTCATCATCCACTTGTACTGCGGAGTGTAAAGACACTCACCAGGCTCGAACTGGGCAACTGCCAGGCCGTTCACGCTGAGATCCTTGATGTGAGTCTCTGTTTCCTCCATGTTATGGGGTCGATATAGCCGGGCCACCATCCCTTTGGAGGATCCTTCATCAATATGCCTGCAACAATCTGAATCACCATGATGATACCTCCCGTGATGAGCAGCATCGGCGCGATGTTTGTGCAGTAATTGTTCGCGGTCAGTCCTGGATATCCCAGTCCGCCATATGCCCACCATATTATGAAGGGGAAGTCTCCGTAAGCCCATGCGCCGTTGACAAGCCCTGTTCTCCATCCCTTCTTTTCGGGGAACCATTTCTGCACGCCGTTGACTCCCGCGGCGTAGGCGAAGCCGGAACCCAGTCCCCCGCTTGCCGCGTAGCCCACATATGCTATCCAGATATGCGATGCGTGCGTAAGGGCGAAATATGCAAAGCCTATCATCACACCGCCAAGAATGACAAATATCCCAACCGGGAGATTCTTTTTTTCACGGAGATATCCGAGCAGAGGCGCTGCAAGCGTCGCCTCGAACACAACATATGTCGTATAGTTCCAGTAGCCTGCGGCTATGCTCCAGTGGTAATAGGGCGCCAAGAATATGAACGACGACGCCCAGCCGTATTCAAGCACACTTCCTGCTGACAGCGCAAGCCAGAATCCGAAAAGGCAAACTTATCTGGATTTCCTCCATACGTGCAGTTCGCTGTCCTTTTCGCCTATTCTGTACTCGCGACCGTTCTCGTCCGCAACAGTCCTGTATTTTGTGGTCACAAATTCTCCCATTTAACACATCCTCCCGACGGCCCAGAACCACGGCTGATATACCACAGATTGATTACACACGCTTTGCCCGTTTCGAGTGATGTCCGCCTCAACTCCGCAGTTGTGAGCTCTCTCCGGTCTCAAAATATGTTGAGATCACGGTGTCCGTCCGCACTAGAATTTATGAAACAATGAAAGCTGTTCCTTTCTCTATAATCATATTCTTGAACCTGTTCACCTTTTGATGGATTGGTTCACGGGCCCGCTGCTCGCAGGGCGGCGAGCTTATCTTCTTGCGTCCGTTCCACGGTGCGGCAGCGACTCGCAGAATCCGGAATCGCTGGAAAGGATGCCTGCAAGCTTCTTTTCAGCGCTCCTGACATGATAGGACAGCGTGCTCTTGGACATCTTCATCTTTCTGCTCACCTGAGTGAGGCTGGCTCCCCGCGGCCAGTCAAAGAATCCCATCTCGTTGATCGTGTTGAGCAGTTTTACCTCTTCACCGGACAGCATGTTCATCATGTGCGCAACGTTGAGCCTGCTGAAAACAGTCGGATACTGGTGGAAGAACTCTTCCTGGGCAATGGAGTTCATAGCCAGAATGGTGGTGAATTCGTCGTTGACGTCGTACTCTCCAAGCGGTTTAGGACTGCTGTTGATATAGAACCACTTCTCCTTTCCCATATGAACGAGTATGGGATGTATGCGGAATCCTAACTTCGCAGTCTTGCAGAACATGGACGTCTTCACCATTCTGTAGAATACCATTGCAATGTTGCCCTTCTTCGATATCAGATTGAAATCAGAAACTCTCTTGTGTGAAGACAGTGTCTGAAGCACAGCGTTCAGTTCATCGATTTCAGATGAATACACAATTGAGAACATGTTCTGGTGTTTTCCGGACGCTTCGGTGTTCATTATGAGTATGCACGTATTCTCAAGGTTCTTAGTTGCGTCGACGTTGGGACAATCGGTCTGAGTAATCTCGAGTTCCCAGAGCGCCATAGTCCCTGTATACCTGCTACCGGCAATATTAACCTTCGTGGCGTATGTCGACTCTCATTGCACTGTCGCTCTTTCCGTGCTCCTTATGCGCCGCGAGAACGAGAGAAGTGAAACGAATGACGTTGCCGCAGAGAGCACGAAGAATGAGGCTGCAAGACTCCCGAACGCCCACCGCTCGCTCAGCAGGACAATGAGTAACGGACTGACAGCAGCGCCAAAACCCACAGCCGCCCACACCACGCCACGGCTAAGATGAGCTTCACCGGCATCAACCATTTTCGTGGCGATCGGAAACAGTATCGGAAATCCGCTGAATGCGAACAGACTGAAGAATGCCAGCGATATGGCGTCGAAGTAAATGTTCAGCGGATAGAGCAGAAACATCATGACGAAAATTCCGGACATAAATGTAGTGAGAAACAGCGTCCTGACGAGTCCTATCCTGTCAGAAATCCAGCCAATCATGATCTGACCCGGTATAGGCAGTGAAAGTATGAATGTCATTGTGAGTCCTAGGCTGAGACCGTACGGAAGCAGATGCGCCCTTATGAAATAGGTTGGAAGATAGAGTATGATCCCAGTAGATGCAGCGCTCCTGACAAAAGTCATGACAATCAGGGGCGACGTCCCTCTGACCACAGGACCGATTTCGTTCCAGTTGCGTACATTTCCGGCACCCGATGCAGGTTCTGCATCTCCTTCATAGAAGTGGAAGAAAAAGCGCATGGGAAGGGCTACTGCGATACAGGCGGCGCCGATTACCAGAAGCCCTCCTGAGAGCATCAGTTCTCCGAAGGCCAGAACAGATATCGTTAGAAATATCGCTCTGCCGAAACTGCCCAGCGCCCCGTTTATTCCAAGCGCGAGGCCCATTGCATCGCTCCTGAAGCTCTTCTGCACGATTCCGCTCCCGATGGGATGGTAGTAACTGGAGCCGAAACCCGCTATACATGAAGAAACTATTATTCCGGCATATGCCAGCTGCGTGTATCTGCCAAGGAAGGCTGCACAGAGGCCCGTGAGTGATATGCCTATCCCAAGAATCAGCAACCCTTCACTCAGTCCCCTTCCCGTATTTCCGCTTCTCGCCACACGCGAAACAGCGAAAGGACTTCCGAACGAGGAGAAGAGGTAAAAACATGCAGCAACCGCCGCGAGCGCATAACTGCTAGAAATCGAATATGCGAGGAGGGGTATGACCACGGGCAGCAGCGCGCTTTCCCCGTCGTTGATGAAGTGCGCAACCGACGTCACAATCAGAATGAATGAATTATTTACACCGCCGACAGAAGCTGTGAAGCCGTCTTTCAGATTCACTTTCCGCCCTTCATGTCCATATCGAATTGCTTTATTGTGTAGTTCCTTGGGCTGGAAAAGGGTCTGAAGTATCTCCCGTTGCCCTTGTAGAATTTCGAGAAGAATTCCACATAGAGAAGCCTCGCGCCCTGTATACCCGACTCGAAAACGGCTATGATGAGATTGAACACCTGTCCCACGATAACGATGAAAATTCCGACCGGTATCAGCAGCGGATCGGATGCGAACGCGCTCAGGGCTATGTTGATGACGCTCGCCAGTATGACGGAAGCAAGCAGTATGCCTACAATCCTTGTATACGACAATATATGGCTTATTATCGACGGTATCTCCATCGCGCCCATGGTCCCTTCCACGGCAAGGACCGTCGCAACGCCGCCTATGATGAGCGCCACAGGAACCGATACACCGGGATTGGCGAAGTTCATGGGCACTCTGTGCAGAAGGTTGAGACCGAATACGGCAATGCCCCATGCGAATGCTAGCCAGCCTGCCTTTCCCGCTATCCCCTTCCTGTGGCCGACCGTGTATTCGTTTATTGCGCCGAGAATCAGCCCGAAGGATACGAGCAGCAGGCCTATGTACCCTGAAATGAGCAGCAGCTTTGCGAGTCCCGGTTCCACGGCAAACACCGTGAACGGTAGTACCTGAAAGCCAAAAAATTCGTTGAAGAGCGCCCCGACGGCTATTGCGACGAGGGAAGACGGAATGAGTGCCTTCGCAAGTGTTCTGAGTGCGTTTGGCCCCATGATCATGAGCACGAAGCGGCTCAGGAATTTAGGTATGTGGCTGTGCGCCACAGGATGGTCGAGCCTGTGAATTATGAATAGCGATATCAGCAGTATTGCGAGACCGTATCCCCAGTCACCCACCATCAAACCGAAGAACAGCGGGAACACGAATGCAAAGACAAGAGTTGGTTCGATTTCATATTCCCTGGGAAGAGAGTAGAATCGTATGAAGAACTCGAAGAGTTTGACGCCGCGCGGATTGCGGAAAAGCGTCGGAGGCTCCTCGTTCGTTTTCACCCTGGACAGTATGACGCTGCCTGATGTCAGATTATCCAGCATTTCACCGAGCATGCCGAAGTAGCGGGACGGAATCCACCCCTCAAGTGCGAATGCATCAGTCGTGCCGGCCAGTTTCTCCGACACATCATATTTCTTCGACTCAATATCCAGCTGTTCCCTGATCTGCGCTATGGCGGGAAAATGAATATCGGCGATATCCGAGAGCCTCTTTGAAACGGTTTCCAGCTCCGCTCTCAGCGCCTCGGCCTCAAGGCGTGTCCTTTCGCCGAATTCGGACGGCGTACCGTTCATTTCCGGTACGGCCACCAGGCTCATGCCCTTCTCATTCGCAAGACGAGCGAGCTCAGCCTCCCTGTCGGCTCTGATGGCGACCAGGCACGCATCGCCGATATCCTTTACCACGGCATCTTCTATGGCTCCCTTCACCGTGCCCTTTATGTCCTCTCCGCCTGACGCTATGAACGACGATATGTGTGCCGACCTGAATACTGAAAGGTCATAGTCCAGTCCACTCATCTTCTGCACGATCTGCAATCTGTTCTCGAGCTCTCTCAGCGCGGCGTTCAGAGCAGTCTCCCTTTCCCTCAGTGTTTTTATTTCGTTGTCCGCCTTCACGTTTGCCGCGGCTTCCAGCAGCTCCCTGGTCGAGGCGAAATATTTCCTTTCGCCGACCCTGCGGTGTGGCAGGACGGCTTCCATTCCCCTGAAGCGTAGCAGCTCCCTGTTGAGGAATTCCACATTCTCCGCAGTAACCCTTTTCTGCAGCATCTCCGCCGCCTCCCCGCTTAGCTCCTCGAGCTGCATTACGCCCACGTCGTGCAACGCTGAAATTACCGTCTTTCTGCAGTCGTTGGAGCCTATAACTCTCACCCTGATTATCTTCTCCGACCGCAGCAGCACGCCTATTCCTCCAGGTACTTCCCTATCAGCTTTCCGACAATGCTATCCAGATCCTTCTGTGTGGTTTTGAGCGTGATCTCGTCTGCGTCTGCCTTCGCCGCCGAGAGAATTTTCCTCCGCTTATCGTCTACCCGCTCCTTTGTCTTTCGCAGCGCCTCGGCCTTCTCCCTGCCCGCCTTCTCCGCCGCGTCATCAATCGCTGCATGCATCTCCTTTCTCATTGCCTCCAGCTTCTCCTCCAGGCTCACGGATAATTCCCGCAGCTCGCGTTCGACTCGAAGCTCACTCTCCTTTATCGCCCTGAGTACTTCTAAATCGTCTGTTATTCAAAACACCCCTGCCATGACTATTATTATGCCCGCAATTGCGATTGCGGGATTCAGTATCAGGAATAGCATCCTGAGCCTGATAAACAGCCTGAGTCTGCCGTTATTCCTGATCATCTCCAGTGTTATGCCGATCCGGGGATAGTAATCCTTCGCCCTGTACTTCACCATATCATGCACCCTCTTCAGCTGAGCTGCGCTGAACCATCTTTCTCTTGATTGTTTTCAGCGTGGTGAACGTATCCCGTTCTATCTCGTCGAGTCGCATCCTTATGTGCTTGGCGGCAGCGCTCAGTTGTGGTATGAGCATATTCTCTATTGCGTTGGAACGTCTCTTTGTCTTGTCTATCTCCTGCAGGAGTCTGCGCATCGAATTCTCCTTTTCCGCAATCTCTATCATCGACGAGAAGACTGTTTCAAATCTCCTGATGGCATCGTTTATTGGAGCTGGAACGGAGGTCGCCCTGTACTCCGGGCTCAGCACTGAAGCGCCGGCCCTGTAGCTCAGTTCCGGCACTTTGACCCCCATGACGTTCTTGGCGCCCACACCAAGTGCGGAGTTTGCGGACATCTGTGCCACCCGCTCCACTTCCATCGCTCCGCTCATGACTTCCGCCATTTTCATGGATTCCAGAGCCATGCCGACATCTGCCCTGAGATTTTCCCTCAGCCCGCGTACCTTTCTGCTTATTGCAAAAAATTCCATCACTAGCGCGTTTCTCTTCATTTTCAGCAGATCCAGCCCTCTCTTTGCCAGTTTTATCCTTCTGTTGGTCCGTATGAGCTCTATGCGCGTGGGCTTGATCTGCTGCGAAGGCATCAGTCCTTCCTCCACTTGCCGTATTTTCCAATGTGGTCGCGCTTTACCCTCTTCATTTCGTTTTCCGGCAGCACGCTGAGCAGTTCCCATCCGAGGTCGAGTGTCGTCTCAATCGTCCTGTCCTCGTACACACCCTGATTCACGAACCTCTTTTCGAATTCGTCTGCGAATTTGAGGTAGAGCCTGTCGTTTGCCCCCAGTGCTTCCTCACCGACAATCGCGCTGAGCGAACGCAGATCCTTTCCGTTTGCATAGGCAGAATACAGCTGATCTGCGACACCTCTGTGGTCTTCCCTTGTCCTCTTGGCTCCTATCCCCTGATTCATGAGTCTGGACAGGGACGGAAGAACATCGATTGCCGGATATATTCCCTTCCTCTGCAGATCCCTGCTGAGCACTGTCTGTCCTTCGGTTATGTAGCCCGTGAGGTCCGGTATGGGGTGTGTTATGTCGTCCCCGGGCATCGTGAGGATTGGTATCTGTGTTATGGAGCCGTTCTTGCCGCGGATCTTCCCGGCCCGCTCGTATATGGTGCTCAAATCGGTGTACATGTAGCCGGGGTATCCCCTTCTGCCTGGAACCTCTTCCCTCGCGGCTGAAATTTCACGGAGCGCTTCGCAGTAGTTGGTCATATCCGTCAGTATGACGAGTATGTGCATTTCCCTCTCGTATGCGAGGTATTCGGCTGTTGTGAGTGCCACTTTCGGAAGTATGATGCGCTCCATCGAAGGATCGGAGGAGAGATTGAGGAACAGGACCGCCCTCGAGAGAGCGCCCGTGTTTCTGAACTCGCTTATGAAAAAGTTCGCCTCCTCGCTTGTGATGCCCATGGCACCGAATATGACCGCGAAATTCTCTCCCTTGCCGAGCACTTTTGCCTGCCTTGCTATCTGAGCGGCTACCATGTTGTGCGCCATGCCGGAACCCGAAAATATGGGCAGTTTCTGTCCTCTCACGAGAGTGTTCATACCGTCTATTGTTGAGATGCCTGTCTCTATGAATTCAGACGGCTCCTCTCTGGAATAGGGGTTTATGGCATTTCCAACGATCTCGATCTTTTCTTTGCTGACTATTTGCGGCCCGCCGTCCGTCGGCTGTCCAAGGCCGTTGAATATCCTCCCCAGCATTTCGTCCGAAACGCTTATTCTGGCAGTGCTTCCGGAAAACTTCACACGCGTCCTGCTCGCATCCAGTCCAGCCGTGGGTCCGAATACCTGCACCACCGCCAGTCCTGCGCTGGTATCGAGGACCTGTCCCATTCTCGTTTCGCCGTCACCGCTCTTTATTTCAACAAGCTCATTGTATGCTGCATTCTGCACATTTTCCACAAACAGCAGCGGTCCCGAAATCTGAGATATCGACTTGTAACTTACACCGGGCATGTTCACGCCTCCACTGCGCCTACCTGCGCCTTAATCTCTCCAAGCAGTTCCTCAAAATACTGCTGGAAATCCGTCTCCCTGACCTCCTTCATTCTGGATATCTTGTTTCTCACTGGCAGGGCAGCGAGTTTTTCCATGGAAACACCGCGCTCAATGGCTTCGTTCTGATAGCGGGACATCTCCATTATGGTCTTCAGCATTCTGTACTGCTTCTTCGTGGAGCAGTACGAGTCCACTTCATCAAATGCGCTCTGCTGCAGGAAGTCTTCCCTGATCATCCTCGAAATATCCAGTATTGCCTTCTCCTTTTCAGGTAGCGCGTCGTAACCGACGAGCTGCACAACTTCCTGCAGTTCGGCCTCCTTCTGCAGTATGGCCATTGACTCAGAATATACAGACTGCCAGTCTTTTGCCACATTCTTCTCGTACCATTTCGACAGTTCCAGCTGGTAGAGAGAGTAGCTGTTCAGCCAGTTTATGGAAGGGAAATGCCTTCTCGATGCGAGCGACGAGTCGAGAGCCCAGAAAACTCTCGTGACACGAAGGGTGTTCTGCGAAACAGGCTCCGAAACGTCGCCGCCGGGGGGAGATACGGCGCCGACGATCGTGACTGAACCGTATCGCTCATCAGGCGATATAACACGCGAGTTTCCGGAACGTTCGTAGAATTCCGAAACTTTTCTTCCCAGGTATGCCGGATAGCCTTCCTCGCCTGGCATCTCTTCCAGCCTGCCGGAAATTTCCCTTAGCGCCTCGGCCCATCTGGAAGTGCTGTCGGCCATGAGTGCCACGTCATAACCCATGTCCCTGTAATATTCCGCAATGGTTATGCCTGTGTATATGCTCGCTTCTCTTGCGGCCACCGGCATATTTGATGTGTTGGCTATGAGCACCGTTCTCTCCATTAGCGGTTTACCGCTTTTCGGATCCAGCAGCTCAGGGAACGTGGCAAGTATTTCTGTCATCTCATTGCCCCTTTCCCCGCATCCGACGTACACCACTATGTCGCTGTCCGACCATTTTGAGAGCTGATGCTGAACAACAGTCTTTCCCGAACCGAACGGCCCGGGGACAGCGACCGTTCCTCCTTTTGCAACCGGGAACAGGGAATCTATGACTCTCTGACCTGTTATCAGAGGAGTGTCGGGCGGGAGTTTGTTCCTAACTCTTCTCGCCTCCCTGACCGGCCATTCCTGTTTCAGTCTGATCGGTACCTCCCCTTTGTCGTTCTTGACAGTGGTCACTGTCTCGGAAACGGCGTAATCCCCTTCCCTGTTATTTCCCAGCGTGCCCGACACTCCACTGGGCACCATGATCCTGTGGACAATGAGGCTAGTTTCCTGCACTTCGCCTATCACCTGTCCCGGTGATACCTTATCCCCCTTCTTCAACAGCGGTCTGTATGACCATTTCCTGGTCTCGTCGAGAGGGCTGGCGGAAAAACCTCTTCTTATGAAATCACCGCTCTTTTCCCGTATGACGTCGAGCGGCCTCTGAATACCGTCATAGATGGATTTCAGCAGACCCGGACCCAGCTCCACCGAAAGCGGCTTCCCGACGTTTTCCACTTTCTCTCCGGGCCTTATTCCGCTGGTGTCCTCGTAAACCTGAACGGTAACACGCTCGCCGGAAATTCTTATCACTTCACCTATGAGTCCTAGATCTCCGACCCTGACGACGTCATACATCCTGACATCCTTCAGGTCCTCCGCTATGACGACCGGTCCAGAAACTCTTGCAACTTTTCCCATTTATTCACCTGCCTATTTCGACGCCAAGAACCCTCTTTGCGAACTTCTCTATCGACTCTTCTTCGCTTCCACCGGGAAGAGGAACGAAGACAACAAGAGGAGTTGTCGACGTGTTCACCAGATCCATCGTCTTGCCGTCCATGTGCTTTCTGACGTTCTCGGACAGCATGATGAAGGAATGTTTTCCCGCTTCGTACAGCTCCTTGAATTTCTCCACCGCCTGAACGTCCTCTGCTGGAAACGCGTCGACTATGCCCAGGAGTCGGAATCCAAGCACGAGCTCCCTCTCACCTACCACTGCAACTTCTCCCATGAAGCTGCTTCCCGGCAAGATTCACACCCCGCCTGCTAGCAGCGCTATTTTCCCGGGCTCTATGCCGTAAACCTTGCTTGTGGCGATAGAGCGCAATACATCTCTTTCTCTCTCCGCCCTGAATACAAATGCAAAGACGGAACCAATTGAAATCGACTGTGACGATAGAATGCCTGCATATTTTTCATATATGTGGTTGCGCAAGCCGGATTCAAAGACACTGAGGTCGCCTCCTTCGCTGTATCTGGCTACCGCATCATTCATGCCGAATCTGTCACTGAGCTTTCGGGCCATCTCCTCGACACTGTCTGATCCGTAGAGTGCCTGGAAGTTCTCCATCGAAAGGGTTCCGTAAGGCAGCAGAGACTCCCTTATCTTCTCAAATTGCACTTTCATCTGTTTTGCCGTGAGCATTACAATGATATTGTGTGCATCCACTTCCTCGCCGAAGTATCTCAGCAGCGGTCCCTCGTTGCCGAGATAGAATCTCAGGCTCGCAAACAGCCGCTTGTAATAGAATCTGTCAAGTGCATGCAGCATGGGCGCGACATCTCCCTCTTTCCTGTATCTTTCCATTTCCTGCATGAGCACCTGCCCGTAGCCGTATCGCGAAAGGGTCTCTACCAGGCCATCCATTCCGGTCTGACCTATGAGTATGTTGAAATCGTCGGCTGTCATGTTTCCGGCGAAGGCGCCGATCGGAACGTCTCTGAAGCTGACTAGAAATGTTTCTGACTGTTTGAGGGAATATCCAACGTACCTCGACGTTATGATGGACTTTATGTTCTTTATGTCCCATTTCGACAGATAGGCTCTCAGCATATCAGACGCATTAGGCGGTGGAGCAAACTGGGCGATTCTGTTTCTCCTGACGAGTCTCCTGTTGATTGCCATCTCGAGCAGTTCTGGATTCCTGTAAGTGGAGTAGAGTGCGTCAATATCTTCCTTGTAAGCGGTCGCTGACAGTGATCTCGTGATTGCTTCTATATCCATTTCACGCAGATTTGATATAAAGCCGTCGCTCAGGAACTCCATTCTGGCCGCCCTGATCCTTCCATAACTTCCGGAATATGTGGAATCCATCTTACTTAGCACCGATTCTCTCATACAGCTCAAGCGAAAGACCATCTCTCAGATCTTTCATCATGGTCGTGACTGTCAGATCCATCTCCCTGCTTCCGTCACGGGATTCGGCAATCAGGCCACCGTACGGATCTATGTCCTGCATCCTCACCGTAATGCCCTTGACGCCCTTCAGCAGAGAGGCGTCTGCCTCGTTTACTGTGACCGTGCAGCCGTCACCGAGTTTCTTTCTGGCAAGATCAACCATGTCAGTAATCATCTTCTTGTATGATTTTGAAGAGCGGACGTTCTTCATGAAATCAAAAGCTTTCGTCAGATTCTCCTCAACAAGCTGCGCCCTCTTTTCCCATACAAGCTTCCTCGCCTCTATTTCCGCATTTGAGAGTTCCTTGTTCTCCAGGGAACGGCATTCCTCGGCGCTCTGTCTGGCCGAATCATTGACTATTTCCTGTATCTTCTTTTTTGTGATCTTTTCGAGGTCGCGCATCTGCACTTCAAAGGATGCAGTAATGCGCTCCATCTCCGTTGCTTTGCGCTGCTCGATCGACTGGAGAATGTTCTCTAGCGGCATCTGAACACTTCACAGTATGTGTAGCAACAGAATCAGACCAAGCACAAATCCGAGTATCCAGAGCGTCTCAGGTATCACGAAGAAAAACAGTACCTGTCCGAACTTCTCCGGCTTCTCTGCGATAATGCCCATTCCTGCGGCTCCAATTCCCTGCTGGGCCATTCCTGTTCCTATCAGGCCGCCCGCAATGGAAATAGATGCGGCTATTGCGAGAAGGGCATCCACGGTGGTTACGGTTGCTACCATTAAATATTCACCGTTCTTGGACTATTTGACCTCCTTATAAAAAACTTATCTAGTCTTGAGCGTCTGCAGGAGCAGAGCATACCTCTGTCGACCGCCACCTCATCTCGCCATTTTCCCGGATGAGAAGCACTGTCAGAAAACGTCTCGGAAACATGAAATGATTAAATACGCTCAACGGTCTACTTTTGCCTTGCCTATGATTGAAATCAGGAATCTGATTAAACGTTATTCAGGCAAGGGACCCGCCGCCGTGGACGATCTCACTCTGACCATAAACAATGGAGAGATCGTTGGTTTCGCCGGTCTGAACGGCGCAGGCAAGACCACAACTATCAGGGCATGCACCGGCATAATATATCCTACTTCCGGGACCATTCTCATTGATGGCGCGGATGTCGTAAGCCAAAAGACAGCCGCATCTTCTTCTGTCGGGTGGGTACCGGAGCTTCCAAATTTCGAACCGAATGCGAAACCGATGCAGCTGCTGAAATACTACGGTGGTTTCTATGGCATGAACTCGGAAGAATCCCGGACAAGGGGAATGACGCTTCTGGAAGCCACCGGTCTCTCCGGCGACACGAACAAGAAGCTGAGGAATTACTCGCAGGGGATGAAGAAGCGATTCTCCCTGGCCGCATCGATGCTCAACGATCCGCGGAACTATTTCTTCGACGAAACGCTGAACGGTCTTGATCCGGAGGGGATTCGGTATGTCAGAAAGCTTGTGACCGAGTTGAAGTCCAGGGGTAGAGCCATACTGCTGTCTTCACACATATTGAATGAACTTGAAACGCTGGCCGACAGGATAGCAATAATACACAGAGGAAAACTCGTAGAGGTGCTGAACAGGGAAAAGATTGACGCCGTGATGCAGAACGGCGGCAGGCTTGAAGATCATTTTTTCAGCATCATCGGCCTCAACGTGTGAAGGCGCTGATATGCAGAATTTTATTTACGAAATGCAGAGGACGTTCAGGAGCAAACTGGTCATCGTCATGATGATCATCATCATCCTTGCGTCCAGTCTTGTCGCCTACGGTATCACCGGTCCGGGCTCACCGAAACCGGTCATCAAACCATCGATGACGCATGCCGCTCAGGCAGTCATATTCAACATAATGAATGCGGTATTTCTATTTCTGATCCCGGTACTCGCGATATTCGAAGGTTACATCATCTATGGCAAAGACAGAACAAACGGTGTGCTTGAGTCCGTTGTGACAAGACCTACTACCAAGGGACAGATACTCTTTTCCAGATTCTTTGCCTGTGCTGCTTCGATATTCATAGGGCTGCTCCTTTCCACACTGATTATAGATGCGGGGGTTGCCAGTTACTACGCAACCGGTCTTCCACTTTCCATGATGCTTGCCCTCATAGCCGCCTATCTCGTAGCGGGTGCCGCATTCATTGGACTCGTTTTTCTGCTATCTCACCTGGTGAAGTCACAGACTTCCGTGCTTGGTCTTGCGATAACAATCTTCCTGGTCATGGTGATTTTCTGGGACACAATTACATTCCTGATCCTGATACTCGCACTGAAGCTTTCGCCGGGAACTATAGGTTTCGGCAAAGCAGAAGTGATACTGTCCTTCATCAACCCTGCTTATTTCGGATCAAACGTCGTGCTCTATGCCACGGACGTGAGCCTGTTTGGAGGATTCTTCGGCACGGGAATCAATCCTGCCGCATACGGCGTGACGCTGACTTCCCTTGTCGCCGTGGGCATTGCATGGATGGCATTGCCCATACTCTCCGCATACGCTATGGCAAAAAAATTCGACTGAAGGGTATCTGTTACTGACCAGGTTGACCCCCCTTCCTGAAGCCTGTGCTGCCGGATACGCGATTCAACCGGGTGTCACGGCATCCCGGCTCTCTGCTTCCTCCTTTCCGCTCTTGAGAAATCACTGAAATTCACAACACTCAACTCCAGGTCCGAAAGGCTGATCACAGGCATCATTGCAGGAATAGGCGTAATATTTTTCATCTTCTGGTAAGATGTCTGGGACTGCCAGGTGCTTCCGCTCACGAGCTTCACACCTCTGTAATCGGAAAGACCGTAAGAATGAATGTGCCCTGTTATGAACACGTCCGGCACTTCGTCAATGACGAGATAGTCTTTCCGTTCGGGTGCAAGCGGCGTCTTCTCCCCGTAAACAGGTGCGAGATGTCTTCTCTTCAGCAGTTCAACCATTGCCTCTATGGGTTTCTCCCAAGAAAGTCCGGGAATCGTGCTTATGACGTCATCGAAACTTCTGCCGTGGTAGGAGAGTATCCTCCTCCCCTCCAGTTCGATTAGCGATGGATTTCCGACGAATGTGACATTCGAGTCAAACATCTTTCTTATCTCCTGCTGAAAGGTCGGTTGCGGTTCTGCCGGCCTAACCGCATCGTGGTTTCCTGGCATAAGCACCGGTCTCACCCAGTCCGGCAGCTCAGAAAAGTACTGCGAGACGCGCTGATATTGTTCGAATACGTCGCTTATCTCCAGATCATCCTCCTGGTCCGGGTACACCCCTATGCCGTCGGCAAGATCTCCGGAAACTATCAGGTAGTTGATATCCCTCGCTTCAGGAGAGTTCTTCAGCCACGCGAGCAGATCATCCCATTCATCCCTGAGAAATGTCCTGCTGCCCACATGCGTGTCTGAGAGCACGGCCACCTTTGAATCAGTGTCTATCTTCTCAGTCGTTCTGTTGAATGGCACATCGGGTCTTATCAGGGAATCGGCCACCAGCATCTTCCTGTCCCTGCTCATTCTGCCGTGTATGCCCAGGACTTCGTCTTTCAGGACGGTGTCAAACCCCTTCTCCTTCAGCAGGAGAACAGTGCACCGTTCCTCTTCGTCCTCTATTTCCAGTATTCTGTGGCCGTTCCTTGTCTGATGCACAGTATTGACTATGCCTATGACCCTGGCATCTCTGTTCACGTGCAGCGCTTTCGAGATAGGTATCGCGCCTGACATGTCCTTTCTCTTAAGCAGTATCCTCTTTATGGAGCGGAAACGGTCGCTGAAGTACTTTGCAAAGTCCTTAACATTGCCAGTGGTCGTGC
This sequence comes from Thermoplasmata archaeon, assembly GCA_021796895.1. GTDB lineage: Archaea > Thermoplasmatota > Thermoplasmata > Sysuiplasmatales > Sysuiplasmataceae > Sysuiplasma. Next base: position 27,241 of record JAKABN010000008.1, read on the forward strand.
TGTTTCCCGTTATGTCCCTGATAACGCGTGGCGCTTCCTGCACTGAAGATATTCGTCCCACGTTTTTCGGCACTTCCTGCGTCGCTGTTTCGCCATCTCCTGTAGAGGCTGGCAAAAGCATTCCAGCAGTCACAACCAGAGGAGGGGTCTCAAGCGAATCGAGATATGACCGGAGTACCGCAAATCCATCCGTTCTGACGCTCAGTTCCTTCAGCGCGTCAGGTTCGAGAAGGACGCCTCTCGACGAGGCAAGTTTCAGCATTTCCTCTGTTGAAGAATTCATTCACTGTCTCTAATGCTCTCTGATAATAAATGTGATTGCAACCGATGGTTCTGTGAGAACTGGGCTCACAGGCAAGAGCCTGCACTCGCCATTCAGTTCAGAGTGAGATGCAGCAATTCGTGCGAACGTTCTGGTGTGAATGCTGTGGCATTGTCAGAGACCATCCAGCTCAGTCCTGAAGCTCACACTGCAACCCGGAGTTGCCCGGACGCTCGAAACGTCTGTGTGGAGAAATGAGTTCAGCGATCAGTAACGTTAACCCAGAATTCAGGGGAAGCCAGAATCGGAGGATGTCATGGAGGCCCATGATTTTCGCAACAGTGCTGATAATCATGGAAAGGGATGAACCGGAGCTCACATGTGGTTGTCGTCCGTGCAACGCTGTCAGGCTACAGACACAGGCCAGAGGAGCGCCGGTAGACGAAGGAGACGAAGGACAAAGGTTTTCATCGAGATGGTAAATGTCGTCGCTGCCGGGGCCGCCGCCAAGGTCGGTCTCCGGGCGGCGTCAAAGATGAAATACATCGCTGTTACAATACTCGGGAGAGACACAGAAGGCATACTTGCCCGTGCCATCGATTCAGTTCTGCGCGGCGGTTCCCACATTGCAGATATACAGCAGAGCGTGGTGCACGGCATACTCAGCCTCTTCATACTCACGGAAGGTGAAGGATCCGCCGGACCTTTCAGAGACAGAATGATTTCCGCGCTTTCGGGTTTCAACCTGTCCGTCGACGTCCATGAAACAGAGGAGTATGTTACAGACTCGTTCTCCGAGAAGTTCGTCATAACAATGATAGGAAAGCGCTCGGATGAAATGCTCCGTGTCTTTGCAGTGACTGCCGCATCTCTGGGCATCAACAATATAAGAATCAATATGCTCAGCAGGGGTGACCTCTCCGCAATGCAGTTCGTCGTGGATCTCGACGGGTGTCCGCCTGAAAAGGCAAGGAAGGACATAGAAAGTGCAATGTCTGGACTCGAGGTTGATGTGATTTTTGAGCAGGAATCGACTTTCAGGATGGGAAAGAAGCTCATAGTTTTCGACATGGACTCTACGCTCGTGAGCAATGAAACCATCGATGAGCTTGCCGAGATTGCGGGCATAGGGGAGGACGTGAGCAGGATAACGGAGAGGGCAATGAACGGTGAAATTGACTATATACAATCCATACGCGAACGTGTTCGGCTGCTGAAGGGAATACCCGCATCTGTACTGGATGAGATGAAATCATCGCTTACGCTGAACCCCGGTGCGCGCGAACTGATATCTTCCCTGCGCTCGATGAAATACCGCATCGCTCTGGTCAGCGGAGGTTTCACCGAGTTCACAGATAAGATGAAGGAGGAACTCGGCCTGGATTACGCATTCGGCAACAGACTGGAAGTCAAGAACAACCATCTGACTGGGAATCTGGAAGAACCAATACTCGATGCCTGCGGCAAGCAGCGCATAATCGAGGAAGTAATGATGGCCGAAGGAATCTCATCCAAGGAGGTTGTTGTCGTGGGCGACGGTGCAAATGATACTGTCATGGTCAAGAACGCTGGCCTTGGAATAGCATTCAGGGGAAAGGATGTGCTCAGGAAGGTGGCCGACGGGACGCTCTCCAAAAGCGATCTGCGATCTATACTCTACTGCCTGGGACACTACGGCGACTGAGAATCCTCTGCAGCCTCGATCCCCTTCTTCCCTGTCTCCACCGGAAGGGCAGCCTCAATCCATTTCCTGTATCCATGTGCGAGGTTGTACAGTTCCTTGCCCCGCGATTTTCTCAAGGCCATTCTGGATCTGTGTCCGGTCGAGCACACGAAAACAGTCGGAACAGGAAGGGCCGTATTTTTCGCTATTCTGGTGAACGGTATATTGATAGCGCCGGGTATGTGACCGCGAGCGTATTCCGTCCTTGATCGCACATCAACAATCCTGAGGTCTTTCTGTGTCCTGATCAGTTCATAGAGTGCGGCGCTGTCCACATCGGTGTAAGTTCCCTTCTCCGCATATGGCCATCCGTAATACCTGTACGGCAGAAGCGATGAGGCCAGGCCAAGAACAAGCAGGCATGTCAGTACAATGACTGGCACTGTGAATCCGAATGCAGTGTACAGCGCCACTAGGAACATGGCACAGAGTGCCAGGAGCGTTAGTGCAAGCGGCAGCGTACGCATGTCGTCTCAGCCCTCCCCCGCATCGTCGTATGGGCTCGATACGCCGCCACTGTGTTTCAACAGTTCACTGCTCCTTCCGGATCATTCTGGGCTCGCCCTTGACCACCAGGGTGCCAGCCAGTATGTCACCCAGCCTCTGCCTTCTCTCTGTCAGGAGGGCTATTATGAAGCCCACTATGTAGAGATTGCCGGGAAAGGAATCAATGATGCGCAGCACGTTCCTGATTATCATCTGTGTATGATCCTCCGCTTTCAGACTGCCCGCGTCCACTGTCCTTATGCCTGAGAACTTCTTGCCGGGCGTTTGACGTCCGTTCCACTCGAACACAATGAAGTAGATGATGCTCAGAACCAGTATATCTGTCGAGAAATCGGCGGCAAATGTCAACGGCCTGAAGAGCAGAGAAAACGGAATCGCAACTATTAGTATCACGATACCGATCACTGCAACAATGAGTAGGTCTATGATAATGCTTATGATTCTGTCTGCCAGAGGGGCAAGCTCATAACCCATCTCGGTCAGCGATGCACGTCCGTGTCCTCCACGGCCGCTACCGTCTTCCCCGCCGCCTTCAGGGGGCATGATACTGTCGCCTGTCAAAACCTGTTCACCATTCGCGGTCTATTACCACGTAGACCTTAAATTTTGGGCATACGTAACTTCGTGAACGGAGAAAACAGGCATAACGAAATCATATATAGTTTTGAAAAATTAACTGTTCGGGAACTGGAGTCTCGCGTGAACTCGGATGAACAATAAATCGGAAGAGTTTCGGAATGATGAACGGCCAGTGAAGTTTTTCACCGTCGACGAGGCCAACGATCTGATACCGATGCTGGAATCAATGCTGAAGGAATGCGACAGGATTCTCCTTGAGATCAGGACGGTGGCAGAACTTACCGAGGACATTGAGTGGTACTGGGGTGAATCAATCCGCCAGGATGAGAATCCTGACCGCGGCGAATATCTCAAGCTGGAGAAGGAGAAGGGCGCCCGGATAGGACGGTGGAATGAGGCTGTGGAGAAGATAAGTGCACTGGGCGTCGTGTTGAAGAATCCGGATATGGGACTCATTGACTTCTATTCATCAAGGGAGGGCCATGTTATTTTGCTCTGCTGGCAAAGGGGAGAACCGGAGGTGCGTTACTGGCATACGCTCGAGGGAGGCTACGCAGGCAGGAGACCACTGGAGTAAATGGTTTCACCACCATTTCATGCCGTTTTTCAGAGTGGAAACTTTCTCTGACTGGAGAGGTTTCCTGAAAACGTAATGGTGTTCGTGCCCGATCTTGTAGAAATCGTATCCGTGTCCCTTCCATCTCTGACGCCCGCTCGGCGTCCTGTGCTGCATCTTTATTATATCCTCCTTGAGGAGGAATCCCGCATTCATGAACGAATTGAGAACATGACTGAACACAGGCTGTTTTCATAAATAAGCATGAACTGGTAGGGAAAGTGCTGGGGCATACCAGACGGTCATCAATCTGATAGGTGCGGCAACAAACAGGAGCATCCTGAAGGCACATGCAAGGCTTGGCAGAAGAATGTACGAGAATGGAGAACGCATAGACGGCTCAGCGATGAACATCTCAACATCCGCCAGCGCAGAACGCTTCTGCAATGGAAATACACTGTAACGCCTTCTGCCTGAGTCACATATTTATTGCAGTTACAAATAATATAAATCAACACTATCAAACCCTTAGTGTAGAGCAGTTCAGTCACTTCACTGAGCTATTCCTCCGAGAAGACGGCAGGCTCCCTTCAATAGTTCGGAAATCCATGTTGCGCCCATACCTCCGTCTGAATGGCACAATGGCACTGCGCTTGAGGTTCGCACAGAAATCGAGTGAAGCTACAGAGTTACCAGCCACTGCGTTCTGAAATACTGAATAATAAAGCAGTCTTTCAATTTCATCCTTCAACTGCTATTTTCAAATACATGTGGTTAGGATCTTCTTGACCTAGAGCTCGAGCCCAAAATTATTCAGCTCTCTGATATTCTCCAGATCCGATGAATTTTATGAATCTTCTATCACGCAATATTTGCAATTGCTGTCTTATCTTGTCCCTAATGTGTCTGTTTTGCGGATGCAAAGTTGCAAGCTCATTTTCATAGCGGTAAACGTCGTTCAGGTTAAATCTTGGTGGCAGTCTGTCGATGAAGTTAATTATGTCTGCTGTCCATCCTCTCTGGATAGTATTTCCTTTCAACAGCTTTGACACTTTATCCCATCTATTCTGTACTATGTTTTTGTCAATAATGTTACTATCATCTATCATCGTTATGCGCCCAAGTTTGGGTATCACGTCCAAGGTTATGATACTGCCTTGCCATCCCGCTCTCCTTGCAGTAACAGGCAGCGGTTTTCTAGGTTTTATGCAGCTTGAAGTTATTGATAGTCTGTGAACAAGCATTGCATCTTTAACTGCCATCTCTCTCCTTTCATAATGTAACAGAATCAGAGAAGGAAATGCGCCCTGTTTCAAGATGCGCATTGCGGTATTGTACTCTCCTCCTTGTATCTTATTTGAGAAATGTCTTTTAGGAAAACTACGGGTGCTTTTCAGTTGGAAATTCTCTCTGGGTACAACAATAATTTTTTCGTTAGAATGGTCGCAATAAAAGTCATAAACCGGCTTATTGTTGGGATATTGCTCAAGACCACTTCCGCATTTTGGGCAATAAAGATTATCACTTGCCCATTTCTCAGTTATTCTGCCACTTATCTGGGAACCGCTTTTGTACTGAGCTGTAATTTGACTATAGTACGCCGATAGATCAAGATTCATAAGAATAGAATGGATGGAATACCTTATAAGTCAGGGTTAAGAGTAAGTTAGACATAAGTCCCCTATCCGGAAGTCATGTTGAAGATATTGTGCCAAATTCCCTTACACATTACTGCACTCCATGTCCTGTCCTCATTTTCTGATTCATGTGCCAACCTGTAGTCCTCTTGTCCGCCAACAGCTGTGACGCTGCGTTCTCCCTCCTGCAATGCATATCGAATGCCATGCACTGCGCTGTCATTCCGTTCATTTCTTTCCTTCTGCAAACCCGACTGGGTCTCAGCATTCTCCCGTACGTCCACAAAGGACAGACGAACCCGTTCTTGGGACGGTCTTACTCCAATGCGCAAACTTGGTGCAAGTCTAGGGGCGGTGCCCCAAGCTCGATTTTACAAGCCTAGGATGAGGTTTGGGGGTAATGGAGGTTTTCACGTGCACTCCCCCGCCGAGCTGTATTTCAGGATTAGATTCCGCGGTATGTACGGACTCCAATTTCCCCTGAAATTACCTCTGTGTGTGGCCCAGTCTCCCCTGCCCTGGAAGCTCCACACCATCCATTCTTCTGGGGAAAACCCTTCGTGCCAGTATCCGTCGGGTTTCTGTCCCCTGACAAGTTCAACACATGTGTTTCCCACCTTGACGGAATCGTTCTTCCTCAGGAATTCAGAGTACTCACGTTGTGTAACCTTCCTCATCGACTATAGCCGCGTTTCCTCTCTGTCCTTCATAACTGATTCCGGGTATCTGGATGGTTCCTTTTAACTGAAACGCTATAGTCGTGCAAAAAATTGCCGGAGGGCGCGCAAGCCGTTAAGGGCGTCACATTTTTCTTGCCTTGATGTGCGAGCTGTGGTAAGCGGAATCTCCAGCATCTGAGGAGGATGCACGTTCGATAGACACGTCCACAAATCCGGCTTTCTCAAGGGCACTTCTGTATGCGGCGTCCGTCAGGCCTCCACTCACACAGGCGGACCATGAATCCATGTTTCGCCTCTCATTTTCAGGTATATCCCTGTCCAGAGTGACGTCGGCAACAGCAAACGTCCCTCCCTTTTTCAGGACTCTGAACGCCTCATCGAAGACAGCCTGCTTGTCCGGCGAGAGATTGATCA
>JAKABN010000102.1 GCA_021796895.1 Thermoplasmata archaeon
CTGCTCCTATGGCAAATATGCCCGTTCCGCAGCCCAGATCCGCGACGCTCTTTCCCACGACATCATTTTTCATCGCCGCGTCGAACAGAATCGCGGCTGCTGTGTCGGGTTCCGTGCAATACTGTTCCAGTGAGGCGCTCGGCGCGTCGGCTCGCTTCAGCGTCCGCAACCGGCGCCTCAGATCATTTAATTTCAGCCGTATCCTGCTCCTCCGGGCAGCCGCCATTCAATGGAGAACAGAGTTGCCTGTATCCGCGTCTGCCGCGCAGCCTCAGCCAGGAATGTGCGTAACACTGTCTTCCAGCTCTGTTTGAGATAATGTTAATTACCAATTAATATTTCATTTGTTTTGATGAAAGAGATACTGCCCGGAATATATCTCATCGGAAAATATTCACTGAAGTCCTTTGGCAACTCCGGCTATTTTGTTGCTCATGAGGAGGGAAACATTCTTGTCGATGCGCCGGAACTCAGCGAAGCCGACTCGTCGTTCATCAGGGAACGCGGCGGCCTGTCGAAGATATTCATCACGCATGTAAGGGCGTTCGGCGATGCGTGCAATCTCAGGAGCAAATTCGGTGCTGCTCTGATAATGCATGAATCAGACGCGGGCCTTGTCAAAGGTTGTGCGCCCGATTCCACATTCAGCACGGAACAGCCGCTCTATGACGATGTTGTTCTCATTCCGACGCCGGGTTACAGTCCAGGCTCGTCCTGCATGCTGTTCCGCAGAGGGAAGGGAGTGCTGTTCTGCGGCGACATGTTCTGGTGGGGCAACAGGGACAGGTACAGCAGTGAACTGATGAGCTGGCCCACAGAGGAGGACAAGAGGACATGGAATCTAGCTGACAGGCTGGTGCTGAACGTGAATCTACTCGATTCCGACATTACCGCCATGAAGGAAAGCGCCAGGAAGCTCATGAATTATGAATTTGACGCCATTCTCATGTCACATCCCAACTATCCTCCAAGAGCTCGTGGACCAGTTCTCTCGGATGGCAAGAATGCAGTGCGCGAGGCGCTGGAAACGGGAAAGATGACGCAGTTCACGGACTGGACTAGACAAGAATTAAGAAACTGATTACAATGCATGCAGGGGCTCATGGTCTAGTGGTCATGACGTCGCTCTCACACAGCGGAGGTCCCCGGTTCAAATCCGGGTGAGCCCATTTTAAACATTAATCCCTGACTCCCGCTGTTTTAGCCTGAATTTTCGCAGACAGAATTGTGTTGTATTTTGACATTACATCCCTGTTGACTCCTTCGTAAACGGGAGGGGTGTGTTTTAATTGAGTACATACAGTCAGAATAATAAGCGAATTTTATCAGCGTGTGACTTTGCAGAAACAGATACTGTCTTCACCGAATTCATACGTGAACGGCTACGATCCTCGTATTCGTGTCTGAAAATCGCATGTGTCTGTGGAAAGCCTTGTTGTTCCGTATGTACTGTACCATCTGAGGAGGACGGCGGCGGAGCGTTCCGCATCGTCGAACCTTCCGCTGCCAGTTGCGGATGTGTCGAAACCTGTTTAGCGCAGAGAGTTACCACCTACGTTATTCCTTCCCTGAGCAGATCCTTCAGGTCCGCCTTCTTCAATCCTTCCCTGATAAAATCGGTCACATTGAGATACCATGTGCGCTGCTGGCCGCCCAGACTCACGACGGTCCTCTGCACACGTGCGAGTTCCTTGAGCAGCCTTTCCTGGTATGAGGCGATATCATCATCGTTCACACCACCCTGCTTCAATCTCCATCGGAGCGCAACCTCCAGCCAGTATGCAAGGAGGCAGACGAACATGTATGCTCTGACCCTTCTCTCGCGCCTGTGCCTGACAGGTTCGAGTTCCGTTGAAGTTTTCAGCGTTCGGAACACGTTCTCGACAAAGTCCTTCTCCATGTATGCCCTGAGCACTTCAGACGCGCTCATCAAACCATCGGTGCACAGCAGGAGATACCTTCCGTCCTGTCTTGCCGATGCGGCTATCACCCTGTCCCTGTATGACCATCTGACCCTCGGTGCCGTTCTGCGCGATACGCGAACACCGACATACTCCTTCCACGGACCAAGTATGTCGCCGATTGCCCTGTGCAGCCTCGCCTCTGACCAGCTCGCACCACTGACGGACAGCGCAGTCAATGCCTCACCCGCTTCGGTGAGTTCCCTGTTTCTCTCTTCCCTGTCATTGAATGCACGTTCCGCACACGTATAGACGGTAAGACGACGCGTTTCACCGAACATTTTCGCATCGACGCCGGCGGTGTAATAACCGCCGGACTTCGAACCGCGGACATAGTTTGCCGGCGTTTCCGGCACATCGGCACTGTCGAGCACGGCTCCCGCATCCTTCAGGTGCCTGTAGATGCCGCCGAGCAGGTGCCACCCCATTCCCCTCACCTCATCAACAATCTGTCTGCCGATGAGACCGCGATCGACGATGAGCAGTCCCTGCTTCACACCGGTGTGCTGGAGCGTCGCGAGCAGGCCGCGCATTGTTCCCTTGCCATTTCTGTTCCCCTGGTAGACGAAATGCGTCAGCGGCGAATGATCGTACCTGCTGACCGCCACGGCCAGGTTCACCTGCGGCCGCGGCTGATGATCGTGGTTCATGCCCCTGGCTGCGAGCGGGCATGTGGCGCCGAAGAACAGCACGCTTGTCAGGTCATATGCAACCACATCGCGTTCGTTCACTGGGAGGGGGTGCTTCTCCCTCCACAGCTTCGCAAGCGCATCATCGAGTTCACGTGAATGGTCGACGGCATCGGCAATGGACGGCTCATCATGGCACACCGCATCAAGTGAGCGCAGGAATGCGTCCTTGCTGAATGCATCGGCTTCAAAGCCGCTCAGCACCGGTATGTCCGTGCATGGAATCCAGTGTTCGAGCTGTGTCGCACTCTCCGGATCGAGTACGCGGTTTATCGCCTATGCCTTGAGCATTGTTCCCGGCGACGGTGAATCACCGGACTTTGCACCGCATATTCTGTCTATTGTCTCCGTGAAACGAAGATCCACGCTCAGAGCCCATAACAGCCGGACCGCACCGGCACTGTAGCTCTCACCGTGCGAGAAGCGGTCAAACACGGAACCGTATCCGCCGGCCCTGCCTCCTTCGGGACCGAGATAGCGGACGAACTCGCTCACCACCTTTCCGTTTCTGCGGTATGAGCGCCATTCTTCAAGATATACCCTGCTGCCCCGTTTACGCCTCTTTACTGCCACATAGGGAGTATATGCCACCTACATATTTAACGTTATCAGTGAATAAAATCAATACCGGTGAAGAGAGTATCACGAACGAAATAAGCGTGAACACGATTCAACGAATGAACTTATGGTAGACTGTAGATGGTAGGTCTCTGCTCTGAACAGGTTTAAATATCGTTTAAAACGTCAAGCGCCGGGGAAAATAATGAGTCTGAAACTGATTTCAGCCCTGATAGTTATGATTTTTGCCATGGTGGCTGTCATGCCTGTGATTGCGACACAGCAGAACACAGCCATGGCAGGTGGAGCAGTAGTGCACACATTCATAACCGGTGTGTCGACGGGAAACGGTAAGGGTCCAAACGGCGGGAGTGGTGGCCCTGCCCCTTCCGGGCCATCATCGTATCCTGCATATACCCCCGGCCAGATATTCTCGGCCTATAACTACAGCACGAAGTACAACGGCACTGGTGAGACGATTGCCATTATCGACGCATATGGCAGCCCCTCTATCCAGAACGATGTTAATGTATTCGATTCCCAGTTCAGCCTTCCTTCAATTAATCTTACAATAGTTACGCCTTTCGGCAAGGTTGGGAGGAATTCAGGATGGGCGCTCGAAACATCACTTGATGTGGAATGGTCCCATGCGATGGCACCAAAAGCAAACATTTTGCTGATAGAGGCACCATCAGCATCGACAACATATCTCATAACAGATTCCATCAACTACATAGTCAATCATACAAACGCGAATGTCGTTTCAATGTCGTGGGGAGCAGCCGAGAGCGGACTCACAGCCTCTGAACTGTCACAGTATTCATCCACATTTGCCTATGCTGAAAATCATGGACTCATACTTGTCGCGGCGTCTGGAGACAGCGGTGCGAATGACGGCACCTCTTCTCCGACGGTAAACTATCCGGCTTCCGATCCGAGCGTCGTAGGAGCGGGCGGAACCACTCTGAACCTTACAGATATTACTGCCGCGAGCGCCACATACTCATACGAATACGCATGGAATTCATCAGGGGGCGGAATTAGCAAGCACTTCCCTGAACCTGGATACCAGTCAAATGCAGGTATCAGTACAACTGGAAGAGCCGTCCCAGATGTGTCATATAATGCCAACCCGCACACAGGCTTCTGGATATACGACAGCACTAATTATGAAGGATTGAAAGGATGGATACAGGTAGGGGGAACAAGCGCATCCTCACCGCAGTGGGCGGCCATTTTTACAGAAGTTCAGCAAAAGCTGGGCTCATCATTTAATGGCACCAGCGTCCATAATGACCTCTATAGTGTTTACAGCAGCCCAACTGAATATCCGGCTGCATTCCACGATATAACCGTAGGGTACAACGGATATTATTATGCTGGAACAGGATATGATGAAGTCACCGGCATCGGTTCTCCCAATGTCGGTGCACTTATTGAATATCTGTAAATTGAACTGAGCATTTTGAGAAACCATTTCCTCCTGATTTTTAATTCCGCATGACCAAAAAGCGAGCGCAAACCCACGAATGAATTCGTGGGTAGGCGAGCGGCGTAACTAAATAGGCAAGTGATCAGGCAACGGATGCGATCTCCTATGTATGTCCCCTTCAAGTACCGCATGTATCCGTTCCGCGATCAGGAAAGTGAACTCATGCGGCAGCTCGAAGAGCGCCAGACTTCATGGAAATGCAGGAAGGAATCCGCCGGATATGCATCACAGTGTAAGTCGCTCGCGCAGTGGAGGAATTACGACACTGCCGGTCTGGGCAGTGTGTACATCCACGTTGCACAGGAATCCCTGCATCGCCTGGACAATGCGTTTAAACCTTAACTCCCGTTTTTAGGGAATAAGTTTGTGCCCAGCTGCTCATCGAGTTCTCTTGCCCTCTTCGGCACCTCTGTCACAATCATCCTTTCACCGTCGGTTATAGCGTATACTGAGGAGAATTCCTCGAGAAGGTCTGCCGGCGATACCTTCTCGAGAAGCGATGCCTTCCTGAGCGTGTTCTGCATGGTGCAGTAGCCGTAGAGCGACAGGAAGGCGACGAACATGTGGCCGAAGACGCTCTCGTCATCCCTCAGGTACATTATGTCGGAGTGCAGCGTGCTCTTGAACGTGTCAAACTGCTGTTCCACATCCTCCCTGCCCTTGTACATTTCATAGACACGTTTCCCGTCTGTGTCCATGTTTGATATGATGAGTATTTTGCCCGCCTTCCACATCCTTTCCCTGAACTCATCGTTGTCGAGTTTTCCGTCGTCCAGCATCCTGTAAAGCGTATTCTCTTCCTCCCCCGCGAGTATGCTGTCCTGGTAGAGATAGAGGAATCTGTGGCCTGCTCTCTTCTTCGAGAATCTGACGAGCCTGTCCCGGTAGAAGAGATGGTCCGTGAGTTTCCTCGCAACCCTTCCGTAGAGGAGGCTGTTCCTCCTCGCAGGCATTATGAAATTGAGACCGCCGTCCATCAGTTCATCCATGTTGTCCTCCGAGAAGAAGCCCCTGTCCAGAACGAGTGTGATGCCGCGGAGGTCGATGTCACTGAGCGATTTTATCAGCGTGCTGATGTCGCCGATGCTCCCGGGCACAGCCCGGACCATCGACGGCGTGTGTTCCGTGACGGAGGAGAGGAGTATGAGATTCACCTGCGGCACATGCATGCCGCTCCTGTTGTGTCCGAGATCCGCAATGTTCATCGTTGACCTCGTGAACACCGCCGTGATGTCGTAGGCAAACTGCTCCCCCTTCATCAGCGCGCCGAATACAGTACGCTGACCGTCCCTGTCGACGCCGGCCATCCTGAGCACATCCGGCAGATGCGAGGGCTCAAGCGATGGCGTCATGGCGGCGGGGTTGTAGAGTTTCTCCCATCTCGATCTCACTCTTTTCAGCGGTACGTAGCCGGTTATGCGAACCAGCGACATGGCGTAGAGTTCCTGCCATATGTCCGGGAACGCCTCTCTGAGTATGGGCAGCAGGCTTTCCATGGATTTGTGCAGCAGGAGGGCGTCGCCGTATCTGAAAACACTCCTGGGATGAATTGCCGAGAGCACCTTCCTGCTGCTCTCGACGAGTCCTTTTTCCCTGTCCAGCCTCCCGACGTATTTCGATGTCTTCCTCCTCTTCTTCAGTTCCCTGTCCCAGTGAGTGGTGGAGCGGTAGACATAGTATGCATTGTTCGACCGCTTGATCTCGAGCTGTCTTATGCCCTTCCTCCTCTGACCGGCAAGCCAGTCCGCAACCCACTTTTCCATGTAGTCCCCATAGGGAATACACATATTTGAATCTTTCTGAACCATCTCTGTATCAGTTCTGTATTCGAATTGAGAGCAGGTGCAACAAACCTGCAATAACACTTATTCCCTAAAAACAGGAGTTAAGGTCTAAACGTCTTTGAATAGGATGCCCATGAACGGAAAGAATATAGAGAGGGAAGTACAAAAACATATTCTCGGCTTTCTGGACAGTGGTTTTACACTGTCGCCGGGCAAACGTGCGAAGTACAGTGCAGAAGACCACCTGAACGTGCTCCTGAAGACAGCATTCGAACACGGCTACATCCAGGGAACGGCCAGGAGGCTCAGAAGCAACTGGGAACTGCAGCTGCCGTCCGGATGGACTGCAAGGCGCCTGCTGGGAAGCAAAGACGCAGGCTGCCTGGAGAGGGAGCTGCAGTCGGTGAACTCGTCGGTGCTCGACAGTGCACGGAGGATGGGGCTGTTCAGGAAACAGGTGATATGCGCAATAGACAGTTCTGACACCGAGTATTACGGCGAAGGTGACACGCTGGTTGTCGGTGGAAAGCAGAAGAACGGAACGAACTATTTCCACCGCATC
>JAKABN010000103.1 GCA_021796895.1 Thermoplasmata archaeon
GTCCAGTAGGTGTAGCCTGTTACCCCCTCAACTGTAGTTCCTGTCAGCACAGCATTAAGCTGTACGGATACGCCGTTGGGATCAAATGAATTAACATCAAAAGCATTCAGCTGAGTCGCATTGAAGCTTGAATTGAATCCTGTTGTCGTATACATAAACGGCTGGAGTGTGCCTGAAACATTCCGTATACCATATGCGCCTATGCCGAACGGTGCCGGCCCCTGTAGATAGCCGGGCAAAACGACGTTGCCATTCATGACCGGCGCCTTCTTCGGAGCGGGCACATAAACATACTGAAGCGGTACCCCGGCATTCTTGGCAGCGTTTATAAACGGGGAAGCTGCGGAAGTGGTATTGGGAAACCGCCCGGCACCGAATGCTGCTACCTGTCCGGAAGCACCGAACAATGAAGCAGCCGTCGATCCGGCTGTCACACGAGCACCTGAAATGGTGCTGCCGAACTGCGAATATTCAGTAGTGTTTGATTTTGCACCGGACTGGTGAACGGCGGTTACTGCGAAAGCAAACGCGCCTGAAATCACCAGAAGGAGCGCAACAGCTATGCTAAGAGCAAAAGTCTTACCAGACATAGCGCCGGTATCTCCAATACGCTTATTTATATTAATCTAGGTTGCAACTACGGCCAGAACCATTCTGTAACATGGCAAAAACTATGATGGTTACCGAGAATATCGACAAGTAAGATTGCTATGCTGACAGACCGAAAGTATCGACACCTCAAATGCGCCCTCGCACTGTCTTGCTCACGTGTTTTGGCCCACAGCGCCTCGGGTGGACTGTCTCTGCGACACCGCCTCACCTGAGCACTTCTCCTGCTGTTTCCGCAGCCGCATTAGTCTCTTCACAGCCATTGCGGGTTTAACCGGAATGAATGCAGTCTCCTTTAAGAACACTGAAGAACCGATGTCCATGTTAGGTAAGTGCTGTGTCAGTTCGCCGCTTCGCATCAACCTTTGGCCAGTCACGATGATGCAACCTCTGCGCCTTGAAGCAGTGATATCCGTTATCAGACTCGACGCTCTTCTTATGGTGGATGGGACAGAAAGTTGACGCAGAGGGAAGTGCTGTCGCACAAGAAGGAACTGCAGAAGATGGGTGTCTGCTGGTCGGAGGATACTATTGAATCAGAGCTGCTGAAGAAGCGGTTTTCCATCAGCCATGGAAGTACTTTTCCGTACGGAGATCCGGGTCGTGGTGTATTATTCGACTGGGAAAAATGGAAAAATTCAGCGTATGCTGACACGATTCCAAGACAAGTTTTACGATCATAACTGAACTGGTAAGTCGATGTGCCGGCCGGCTGACTCTCTGACAGATAAACAGGAACGCCTGATTTGTGCATGGAAGACTGGAAGTTGTCCTGCAGAAAAACTCTCTGCACGGACTCACTGAGCTATCGAAAAATACGGAACTGGGCTCCAGCAGTATGGAAAAATACTATTGCACATGATAGAGAATGAGGACTGAATTGCCAATCTTTTCATAACTATACTGCAGGATAATTAATTGTGAATATTGCAGAATAGTGAAATAACTCCATCAAAATCCGGAGACCCTTCGACCCTTCAGGATAATTGCCGGTTTCCAAATAATTGAGATAATTTTACCGACGACTCCCTTAGCCATTACTGTGGGGCAGTTTATCTTGAGAAAACAGCAATATCCACATGAAATCTCAATTGAGTGATAGCCGGCCACAATCGCTGCACAAATCTGACACGATCACAACACTTCCCACGACTTGCCAGGGTTGCCTGCATCCATTGCCAGGGTCACTGTTATTCCATACACGTATCAGTTTCACGTATCAGTTTCACATTGGCCGGAGCGGATTCTATCAGTGGTGGTGATCGCGGCCAAAGTGAACCCTGTTATTGCCGTGCATACGGTGAATAGTTAAAGTGGAAATGAATCACAGCTGTATGGAATGTTCCAAATGCGGCACCAGCTGTGCTGAAGGACTTTCCGACTGCCCTTCATGCGGAAACTCTCTGAACAGAACACTGACGGGACGGATCGCGAATGAAGTGGATAGCACAATTGGTCCCGGGGGTATTGCACCGGCGGCCTTATCCAGGGCGCGTATTTCCAACCGGCGCGCTGTCGTTTTCCTCCTTTGTATGTTCATAGTCCTCTTGATAGTCTTCAGTATAGCTGTTACAAAAGGTGTTCCAATATACATCGGCGTATTTTTCACGATACTACCGCTTATTTTCCTCGGGCTGATACTTTATCAGAATAGAGCAGTGAGTCGAGTTGACCTCAGCAACCCATCCAATTACTACACCGAACAGCTGGAAAAGAAGTACGGCGATAAGGCAGTCAGCACGGCAGCAGGAACGAATGTCTTTGGGAACTCAGCCGTACAGCTTCAAAAAGGGGAGGAGATTATCACGTATGCTTCTCCAGTCTACAGGCTCCAGACAAGCAGCTCGGGCACAAGCAGTGTCTCTGTTGAAAGATATACCGAAAATACCATTATTGTCACAAATCAGAGGGTTGTGTTTCTCACCTGTCCTCTGCCTGGCCAGGGACTTTTGCTGGGGGGAGGATCGCAGGACATGTGGAATGATATGCTGAAGAGAAGAACCATACAGGATATGGCTCAGAAAAGGGTTGAGGAACTCAAGACAGGCGGTTTCTCTGACCACTTCCCAAACGATTTCTGGATTGACAGGAACTCACTTACGCAAGTGGACTACCTGAGGGTCCTCGGGCCCATGAAATATGCGGCAGCCGGTGCCATTTCATTCAGAGTTGATACGGGCAATAAGGTCAGGTACAACGTCGTCGAAGGTTCAGATATCGACAGGCTGGTTCCAGTGCTGAACGCTGTAAAGAAACACGTGCTGTAATGGTAGCTGACTGCTGCAGATTCCGCTCTGAATGGCACTTCGGCAGTCCGAGATTCATACCTTTAGTCGCCTACTGGAATGACTTCAATGTAACTGATCATCAGACTCAAACTTCGGTTACGGCTAGTGATCACATCAGTTCGTAGTCATGCCTCTGGTATTCATAGAGCTGTGAAAACTTGCCGCTTCCTTCCAGCAGTGTCGGCACGTCGCCCTCTTCCACGACGCTGCCATGATCCAGCACTACGACACTGTCGACGAGACGGATGAGAGAGAATCTGTGGGTAATCAGTATAAGCGTCCTGTCTTTGAGGAATCTTTCCAGAGCGCTTATTATTGCCCGTTCAGACTGCGGATCAATCTGTGAGGTCGGTTCATCCAGAACGAGGATCTCCGGATCGCGTATGAAAGCCCTGAGTATCGATATGGCCTGTCTCTGTCCCTCGGAAAGATTCCTTCCCATCTCACCGATCTCTGTATCGATTCCATCAGGCATCCTTTTGAAAATGGCGCCGAGGCCAAATCGCTCTATGCATTCGAGAATCTGCTCCCTGGTTGCATCGGGACTTGAGAAGCGTATGTTCTCAAGAACGGTGCCCCTGAACATGAACGGATCCTGCAGCACGGAGGCAATGAGCCTGCGGTAGGATGCCGTCTGCACCTCCTCGAGGTTCTTCCCGTCGATCTGTATGACGCCATCCGTCGGATGGTAGAACTTCAGTATAAGATTTGAAATGGTAGTCTTGCCTGCACCGGTGTGCCCCACGATCCCTATCTTTTCCCCCTTCCTGATATTGAGGTTCACTCTGTTAAGTGCGTTGCCCTCTCCGTAGGAGAACGTGACATTCTTGAGAGCTATACTGTCTTTGAATGAATCTATCAGGACCTGATTATCTGGTTGAGGTTCTTTTTCGGCGTCGATGATGCCGTATATCCTCGTAAGACCAACCATAGCGGATTGATATGCATTGTATGTCTGTGACAGCTGCACCACGGGGTTGAAGAATCCCTGGACGTAAAAAACGAATGAAACCAGTATGCCCAGGGATATGACGCCGTGCAGCGTTTCCAGGCCGCCTTCAAACAGGACTATGCTTATGCCGAGCGCTTCTATGACCCTAATGACGGCGCTGTAGGACGATGAAAGCCTGCCGGCCTTCATGTTTGCCTCATAGTTTTCAGTGTTGAGGTCCCTGAATTTACCGGAGACCTTGTCTTCAATGTTGAAACTCTTTATCGCCCTTATCGCTCCGATGTCTTCCGCCAGGTTTCCGGTAATGCGCGCAATCGCCCTTCTTGTCCTCAGGTAGTTCTTCCTCACCCGCGGCTGGATGGAGAAGGTGAATGCTGCGAGGATGGGTATGACGATGAACGAATAGAGAGCGAGTGTCGGGGCAAGATAGAGCATGAAACAGGCAGAAATGATCAGTGTTGCCACCCCGGACAGCACGGCGGGGAGCTGGAACGTCAGGAACTCACTGAGCGATTCCCCGTCATTGCTGATTCTGCTGATCAGATAACCGGTCTTGACCTTGCTGAAGAACGAGACAGGCACTTTCTGAAGAGAGGCAAAGGCCTCGTCTCTGAGATTCTTGATGGTGTTCTGTGACAGGAATGTGGAGGTTGTGGTCCTGAGCCTGTTGGAGAAAAACTGGATTATATACATGCTGAGGAAGACCATGGCGTAAACAATCAGCATGTCAATGTTCCTGGCTTTTATCTGATCGGCAACAAGACCTATCGCATAATACGCTATGGTTGAAGTTACGGCCGTTACCAGGATAGACAGGACAAGCAGCCTGAAAGTCCTTCTCTGCTTCAGCATGTCGCTGAGCATCCTCTTGAAAGAAGCGAAACCCTTCCCGCCCCTGATGATCTCGTCCTCCACCTCCTCATAAGTCTTAGGCATTCGAGCTCCCCTCCTTCTCTTCAGCATCGGCAGTAATCGTCAACAGTTCCTTCCTGACGTCAGAAACCTCAGTCAGCTTCCCGTCCTCCACTTTCAGCACCCGGTCTGCAAACAGAAGCCCGGTTTCACGGAGTGATATGATTATGACCGAAGTCCCCCTGAGCTTTTCCCGTATGGAACGGAATATTCCCAGTTCGGTTTCAGCATCAACGCTTGACGTTGCGTCATCGAAGATGAGCAGTTCGGGTCTGGGCAGCACTGCCCTGGCGATTGCCATTCTCTGCTTCTGCCCGCCAGACAGCGTGATGCCTCTCTCCCCTACCATTGTTTCGTATCTGTCCGGAAGCGAGTCTATGAAGTCCGCAATATGCGCTATCCTTGCCGCATCTTCTATTTCCTCATCGCTGTATTCTCCGTTTCCGAAAGCAATATTCTCCCTCAATGTACCGGATAATATGCTGACCTCCTGGGGCACGACTCCGATGCTACCCCTGATCTCAGGCAGGGAGAAGCCGTCATATCTCCTGCCGTTGAATGAGATGCTACCGGAATCGGCATCATAGAATCTCGGAAGCATGCTTATCAGCGTGCTCTTGCCGCTTCCCGTCCCACCGGTGATTGCAACGAATTCTCCCCTCCCGATATCGAAACTGAGATTATTGAGAATCACCCTTGTTCCGCGTGAGAAGTTTATTGTGCTGACTGCAACCGGCGGCTCGGCCTCAGTCACTATGGCGGCATCGAATGCTTCCTCCTCCGTCCCGGTCGTTATGTCGTTTATCCTGTCTATCGCGGCCCTGGCGTTCTCTGACCATACTATGAGCCTTCCCATGATGCTGACCGGAGAGATCATAGTGTTGAATATGTTCACGGCTGCAACGAGCGAGCCGACGGAAGCTATGGCTATGATATCGCTGTAGCCGCCATACAGAATTACTGCGGTGGCGGCCACGCTTATCAGCAGTGGCATTAGATTGTTGTATACCCCCCTCAACTTCGCAACGTAAAGATATTCCTGAAAGTACGTGTCTGTTGTATCCTTGAACCTGTCAATCTCCCTGTCCTCGCCCAGAAAACTGCGAACCACCCGCTGGCCGGTAATGTTCTCCTGGAGCCTCTCATTCATCACGCCATATTCATCGCGAATTTTCCTCCAGTGCACCCTCTGTTTCCTCTGAAACTCCATGCCCAGGTAAATCAGCAGTGGAACTGCCACAAGGAAGAAGAGTGCGTAGAAGGCATTCAGCGTCAGAAGGAAGTAGAAGGCAATGACTATGAGCAGAATGGTGGGTATCAGCTGAGAAAGCAGATTGAGTACGAAATTCCTTGTTGCCTCTATATCCATTGTGCATCTTGACAGCAGGTTTCCGGAGGTCTCGCTCTCAAAAAACTTGAACTTCTTGCTGACCATGTGGCGGAATACGTCCTCACGGAGCTCGAAGGCAAACCGCTGTGAAAGGTACTGTGCGCCATAGCTGACGACAAACTGGGAAAGAGAGGCAAATACTGAAACCAGTATTATCAGCAGGACATAGAATTCCACGCCTGCCAGCCCTGAGCTGATGACTTTGTTAACCGCATCTCCGATGAAGATGGATATGAGGAGCGTGAACGTGGAGGTGAGACCGCCCACTGCACAAACCAGAAATATGAATTTCTTCTCACTTTTCAGGTACTTCAGGGCAAAGACGAGCGGTGAGAATACAGACAGCGCCCTCTTTAGATTTATTTTGCATTCCTTCCTGCGGTTTTATGAAGGCACCTAACAGCATCTCTAACTTTAACTTTCCCAGACTCTGCAGCCGGCAGACCCGACTTCGGCCTCGGAATCTTGCCGGAACTGAGAAGGATACAAACACGCGTATTTACTGTCGTTCAATACTGTTTCGGCGCCGGAGATCTTTTCGGAAAGATGAGAAATACGCCGGGAATCGAAGTGGTTGATCGCGACGTTGACATGAGGATGCTCTAACAGAGCATGCCTACTCGTGCTCAATATCAACGTGCTGTGTGCTGTGGCTGAGATGAGGATACAGCAACTTTCTGGCACACTCCCAAATAGTAAGATCTTGATATTGTTGTATGGTGGAAAACTGAAAGTGGCAGAGGGCGTCGAGCTGATAGACGACACAATGGCAAACGCATACCATGTGAGTGCAGGCGGAAACGAAATACTCATCGATGCAGGAACAAAAAATT
>JAKABN010000104.1 GCA_021796895.1 Thermoplasmata archaeon
GCACCATGTAGCAGTGGATAGACATGCAGATGAACTGAACTGGGATGAAACCACAGGTGGAAGTCTGGTTGTCGGGTGGTACCACTCTCACACCGGTCAGGGAAATTTCCTTTCGGAGACTGACAGAAGAACTCACAACGTGTGGTTCAATCAGCCATATGCCGTCGCAATGCTGATAGAGGCGGCGGAAGGCACAATAGGTGTGTATTCAAAACGCAACGGGGCTTTGACAGCCGTTGATTACGGAGTGTTTGAAATTTAGAATAGAGCGTGCGCCCATTGCATCAGGCAGGCGTCTGCCGGGATCAGGCTGTTTTTTCCTTATCTTCCTTGGTAACAGTTCTCGAGAGCATCCTCTCGAATATTACCTTCATGTAAATTGCATCATGCTCCAGCAGAGGGGATGATGAGATGATGGTCATCGCCGGATTCTCCTCGACTATGAGTTCAGCGAGCGGTTCGAAGCGGAGATCGCCCCGTTTTATGGGCGTCAGCCGCAACTCGTTTCCACCATAATGCTCCACGCCTGAAAACGAAGTATATATCAGCCCCTCCGATGCTTTCTTGACACGTGCGATGACGGTCCTGAAATCCTCTGTTTCGCGCAGCATCGCTCCTTCTTTTGAATGCAGATGTGCGAAATTGACGACCGGGATTGTTCCCTTAACTCTCTTCACTGTGTCCAATATCTCATCCAGGCTGCCGAATATCTCCTGCCGGCCGCTGGTTTCGAGTCCCAGAGGCGGCGAAAGTTTGTTTTCCTTCCACCAGTCTCTGATTTCCCTGATATTCCTGATTATGGCATCTCCGCCGGCTTTCTTGCCCTTGCTGCCGTAAAAGCCCAGCTGGGTGCTGACAACCACGCCACCAAGTGCATCGCATATGAGGCAAGCCCATTTGAGATTGTTCTTGCTGCGCTCCACCATCTCTGTTCTGCCGGAAAAATCTGCATAATAAGTGGAATGAACAGACAGTTGAACGTCGTGGTCTTTGGCATAGTCTGCCATATCATAGAGTTCGGAATATGAATGGGAGAGGCCGCTTTCAAGTACCAGCAGCATATCGCCGGACCTTATCTTTGCCTCCGGATCGTTTATTCGCTCAGTGTTCTTTCCGTCCCTCCTCTGAATCTCCACGATAAGGTCTGTCTGCAGCTCCGACGGCGATTTGCCTATTTCCTCGTCATCCGGCAACCTTGAGGATGTGCTCGAACGAATGAGCTGAACCTCCATTGCAGTAAGGCCAAGCGAATGAACGTCCTCGATACCGTCAAACAACGTTCTGCCCTTGCATGACAGCGGTATGCCTGAAGGACCGTATCGTATCATTTATTTCCTCCGAAATATTAAATTATCGACTCAATACAGCTTGTTGTATATATTGTGTATGAGAACTTTCGCTGTTTTCCGTCCCTGCCGATCTTGCCTGAAAATCCATGCCGAAAATTAAAGTAATACCTGAAAATTGCACTCAACGGCCTTCATCAAAAGCACACTGTTACAATAACCTTTGCTCCAAACGCAGTCGGGTCTCCTGATATTTCGACATCTGGATGTTTTTGGCTGCCATGGGCGCCAATTCATGCGTTCCAGGCAGAGGCTGACGCCGCTATGGAAACTGGTTGTGATTGCTAATTTCTGTCCTTCCCGGGCGAATGATGCGTGCCAGTAGCGTTGCGCGCACAGCACTTCTGATAACAAGCGTCACGTTTGTAACAGTGGTAGAGCTCAATGCGCGTTATGCAGCGGCTTCCGTTGCGGGCTGTCCAGCAAAAAAGAGCGGGCTTTCGTTGACATACATGCTGAAATCAGCGAGTGAAAAGTTTATAAACGGCATGCTATTAGCTCAATCTCCGACTGGATGCTGAAGCAAATGGGAGCCCATAAAAGGAATTCTGGCAGAAAGACCAATCTGGAGCTGATTAGACTTGTTGAGGATCTTTACAGGATCTCGGCCAGAGAGGAGTCGCCGGTCTGGAGGGACGTCGCTGTCAGGCTTGAGAAACCTATTGGAAGCAGGGCCGTAATTAACCTGTCGAGGCTCGACAGATACACGAAAGAAGGGGATGTTGTCGTGGTACCGGGCAAAGTACTTGGCATGGGAAGAATGTCCAAGAAGATAACGGTCTCCGCCTACATGCTTTCCTCTTCCGCTGCGGCAAAGCTTGAAGAGGCCGGATGCATGCTGCGTGATCTGCACAGCCTGGCCGTGGATAATCCAAAGGGCTCGGGCATAAGGCTGATGTCGTGAGGTTGTAATTATGGCAGTAATCGATGCTGAAGGCGCAATTTTGGGAAGACTCTCGAGTCAGATTGCCAAGAGACTGCTTAACGGAGAGGAAATCACTGTAGTGAACGCTGACAAAGTGCTGCTTTCCGGTTCAAGAGAAAGAAGTTTTCAGGAATATTTTGAAGCTTATCAGAGAGGAAAGGCAATAAAGGGTCCTTATTTCCCCAGGATGCCAGACAGAATAATCAGGAGGACTGTGCGCGGCATGCTGCCTATTAAGACGACAAGGGGAAAGGACGCACTTATGCGGTTGCAGGTATTTATCGGAAAGCCGAGCAGCATAGTGAAGGACGGTGTTGAGAAACAGCCGGCACTTGAAAAAGGGAAGAGATACACTGAACTCGGTGAGATTTCAAAGCTGCTGGGCGCAAAGGTGAGACGATATGACTGAAGGTTCAATAAGTGTCGGAAAAAGGAAGACAGCTGTCGCTAAGGCAAGCATCAGGAAGGGGATGGGAAAGATCAGAGTAAACAGCGTCCCGCTCGAGATTCACAATCCTGAAATTGCAAGGAGAAAAATGCTTGAGCCTGTTCTTCTTGCGGGAGAGAAGGCGGGCGGGTTTGACATAGATGTGGATGTAAACGGAGGCGGTGTCATGGGACAGGCGGAAGCAGCCAGGACGGCTATAGCCAAGAGCATTGTCACGTTTCTTAAAGATGAGCAGCTTGAACAGGTCTTCAGGCAGTATGACAGATCCCTGCTCATAAGCGACCCGAGAAGAAAGATACCCAAGAACCCTGCAGGAAGAGGCGCGAGAAAGCGGAAGCAGAAGTCATACAGGTGATGTGATTGATAATACCAATAAGATGTTTTACCTGCGGAAAAGTGATTGGGAGCTCATACGAAATATATCTCAAGAGAATAAAGATGGGCGAAACTCCCAGAGAGGTTCTGGATTCCATGGGTCTGTCCAGGTACTGCTGCCGCAGGATGATCATTTCACATGCTGATTTGATTGACGAAGTTCTTCCATTCCACTGATGAACGATTGCCTCTCAGGCATGCGGAACCGGGGGTCCGTGGGGTAGCTTGGTATCCTTCCAGCTTGGGGTGCTGGTGACTCCAGTTCAAATCTGGACGGACCCATAATTATCCCATGGAAATCGGTATCCGGTGCTGCACTATAAGAGATGGTTAACAGGAATGTGATGGATGACGTTCATTTCCCTTTCAAGGTAAAACACTTGGCGGCCGCATCCGGATAAGAGGGAGCATGATTGAGTGTTGCATATAATTTGCATATGAATTGCGTTCCAATTGCAAAATTTGCTGATATACCCAGAGCTAATTCATTGATTCGATTGATATGAATACAACAAAGATTCTGTTGGCTGTTTTCATTGTGCTGACATTGATCTTTGCTTCTGCTTTCGCTTTTGATCTGGGCGCCGTCGGCTCAGCGAACTCAAAGGCAGGCAGCACGCAGAGCTCGCTGAACACACTTAAGACCGAATATGCAAACGAACAGGGTTCTGTCGTGCTTAAATCGGCCTTCAACCATTGGAACTACATTTCGACCAAGTCCCTCAGTCCCCTGACCGCCGAGTATAATTCAAACGCAACACTCTCCTGGGTGGGTGGTCCTCTGAACGGTAATTATAGCGGAGTTGCATCCATACAGGGAGTATGGCAGAAATTCTTTGCCTCCTGGGGAGCAATATGGTTTTTCAGCCAGAGCGAACCTACTGTTTCAGTTCAGGGCAACAACGCCATTGTGACGTCAATGATACAGTTTGTAGCCAGCCCTTCGTCTGAGTCACAGCAGGTCAACTATCTGAACATTAGTTACACGCTGAAGTATGCATCCGTTGCATCGGCTTGGCGCATATATGCAGAGGTATGGCAGATAACGGGTTCGGGTCTGCTTTCCTTTTCGCAGACCGAATTCAACAATCTGAACTACCTGGCTGTGGATGCTTCAGCATTTGCACACTGGGATGCGATAGCGATAGAGAACATATCCCTGTTTAACAGCCAGTATGCCTCAAATGCGACCCTGCACTGGATCGGAGGACCACTTACGGGAACATACGCGGGCATTTCCTCGATAGAAAGCGTGTGGAACAAGTTCTTCAACATATGGAGTGCTGTCTGGTTCTACACAGTGAGTCCCCCCGCAGTGATGGTGAGCGGCAATCAGGCAACAGTAGCTTCGTTGAATCAGTTCGTTCTGACACCGACAAGCAATCAGAGCCAGGTGCAATACCTCACGATAAACTACACGCTTGACTTCGTCAAGGCTGGAGGGATTTGGCTTATCAATAATGAGACATGGCACATAGTCGGCACAGGTTTCATCTCCTTTGCACAGCAATCCGTTGAATGGAGCACGATAGATTCACTTGCATTCACACACTGGAACAACATAGCAATAGAGAATAACGCGTCTGTGATGCAGGAATACGCGTCGAATGCCACGCTCAACTGGATAGGGGGCAAGCTGTCCGGGACCTATTCAGGCACATCCGAAATAAATGCGACATGGAACAGGTTCTTCTCTTTATGGAGCGCGGTATGGTTCTACAGCGAAAGCCCTCCGGCAATAATGATACAGGGTAACAGTGCATATGTCAGCGCCTTGGTACAGTTCGTCGTGCAGAATGCCTCAAACACATCGCAGTTTCTCTTCCTGAATGTCAGCTATTCTATTCACTACTACAACTTCGGGTTCAATCCAGCTACAGGGCAGAACAGCTACTACATAGTGAATGAGACGTTCAATCTTACCGGGAGTGGCCCTTTGTCGAAGGTATGAAAAACCCTTCCCCTTATTTTTTATAGCCTTTCCGGCCTGTCCAGGAACGTGAGCGTGCAAGGTGATGAGGATTTCAGAAGACTCTGCTTCTGGCTTTTCTTTGCAACACGCGGGGGGAAGACTAGGTTGAATATAATCAGGACAATCATGTTGAAGCCAATGAACACTAATCAGCTGAGCCTGAGGCTCAAACTAAATTACAGAACTGTTGAGCATCACCTGAATATACTTTTCAGGAATGGATTCGTGGAAAAGGTGGGTGATGGATACGCTGAAACCTTTTTTCCATCACGCACAGCCGAGGGAAACATAAAATGTCTGGAAGAGCTTGAGGCGCGTTACGGAGAGAGAGCATGATAGGTTTCTGGTGGCTTCTTTCACTTGTGGTACTTGCGATTGAAACAGTGCTACTAATTCTCATTTTCGCATTCTATTCAGGAATTCACAGGAGAACAGGCGGCAGACTCTTCATAGGGATGGAACTCTTCTCTTCACTATTCATTGCCCAGGACGCAGTTGGTGTGTGGGCAATATTGAATTTTGCGAGCCATTTTGGCTCTTCTGTTTCCATTCCCCTCGCCTCCATGAATCTGATAGGTCTCGCAGCGGTTGTCTCGCTGTATTTCATGCTCAAAACATGAAGCGCTGAAAATAAGGAATGTTGTCCAACGCTGAAGTAAATGATGAATTCCATTGTGCCGATAGACCCTGTCTCATCCGATACCATCGGTTGGGACTTCCCGCATTCGCCTTTGCCCCGACGCGCTTGTTCCAACGGACGATCAGGTCTGAGACAGTAGTCCCGCATAGAGAAATTACTGCACTGGCACAGTTTTTTGATGTGAGAGTGCATTCCGTTGTTTGGGTGAAGGGATGCACTCCACAGAGAATGTAAACAAGAGAATGGTAAAACAGTTTGTGCTAAAGCGGTTTGAACTGTAATTGTATTGATTGGCAAATCATGGACCGGGCGGGAT
Organism: Thermoplasmata archaeon; assembly: GCA_021796895.1. Classification (GTDB taxonomy): domain Archaea; phylum Thermoplasmatota; class Thermoplasmata; order Sysuiplasmatales; family Sysuiplasmataceae; genus Sysuiplasma. The sequence continues at coordinate 6,023 of JAKABN010000104.1, forward strand.
TTGATTAGAATATTAATCGGATCTTACAGCCTGAAAACACAAGACAATTATACCATTACTAATATGTGAAGGTATAAATAGAGTTTAAACATAAACATATGTTATGCCAAAGACTATCACCATTAAGAAATCAGTCTATGATGAACTAGTGGCATTCAAGAAAGAGAACGAAAGTTTCAGTGAACTTCTGGACAGACTTGTCAAATCACAGAGCAAGAAGAACCTGGTTTTGTCTCTACGGGGAAGCATGGAATTTGAAAATAAGAATGACCTCCTCATTGACATACAAAATAAACGGTGGGAGAAAAGAAATTGATTCTTCTAGACACGGACATCATCATCGAAGTGCTGGATAAGAACTCAGACAAAGGCCAGGGATTCATGCTTAAAATTATCGAATGTGGAGAAGAATGCTGCACAAGTTCAGTTAACATGCATGAATTGCTTTACGGTATAGAAAAATACTCCAAAGATTCTCGTTTAGTCCTTCAGATTCCAACACTTGAATACAGTAAAAAAGACAGTGAACTGTCTGCCTTCTTGGAATTAAGCGCGGAAAAAAAAGGAAGTGCCGTTCCAAGAATGGACGCCATTGTCGCGTCAATAGCAATTAACAACGGTTGTTCACTTTATACTTTAGATAAGCATTTTGAAGTTTTTATTGACAATGGTCTCAAGCTGTTCAGACAGGATTAGAATGGATCGGCAGAGATTTGCCCTATCTGATCTGTTTAACAAATAGTCAGATGAACCATCTCTTCTCTGGTCTGTTCGAGTTAAGGCGGTTATAGATCGGAA
>JAKABN010000105.1 GCA_021796895.1 Thermoplasmata archaeon
CAAGCGCGATGAATTCCTGCGCCGCTGTCTGCATTTACATGATGCATTGATGACGTTCTAATTAATCTGAATCGTGCGGCGGTCAAACGGTGTGCTCCTCAAACAGCCTGATTACAATCCGATGGAAAGAGCTCTTGTAAACGGTTGCCAGAGCCGAATCGGTCAGGAGGGATAGCCCGTGACGGCTCACAGCCTGAAGTTTGCCTTTCCCACGGTCCTGAAATAATCCCTGCCCTGCTCACTGATAATGGTCTTTGCCAGTTTGACGGCCGATTCACCGGCGCCGAAAGGAATCTGCACTCCCATTGCGTTGCCGATTGTATCCATCTCCTTCGCAAATCTGGCGGAAGCAACCACTGAGGCGGCAGCGACCGCTATTTCTCTTTCACCGCGGGTGATTGCGTGAAGCGCGACTCCCGGCAGACTTTTACTCATCCTGTCCACTGTTCTGTCTGTTGAAAATTTATCGATTACTGCCGCAGTGCAGGCATTCCTTGACGAAACGGCCGATAGAGCTTTCTGATGGGCCCATGCGAGTATATCGTTCATGTTCTGCATTCGGTCATACAGTCTGTTGAAAGATGAGGGGGATATGCAAATGATCTCAATGCAGTTCCGGCCGGCTATGTCAAAGATGCATTCATTCAGTCTTTTCAACTCGGCTGAGGAAAGGCGTTTCGAATCTGTAACACCGGAAATGAAAAGTCTCCTTGCTTTGTCATCATTGACACACACCGCGGCAACCACTAGAGGACCGAAATAGTCGCCTTTTCCTGATTCATCACTTCCTGCCCAGACTGCCGGGAGCGGCAGGTCAAGCACCCTGTTTGCATACTCCCTGTAATCGAACTGGAAAGAGACGAAATAATCCCTGACAAGTTCGGAGTACATGTCTCCTGCGAGTTCACAAATAACGGTTCCAGAGGTGTAAAGAGAAATACTTGACTTTTCTCTTTTGAGGTTGGTCACAGATGAGTTTCCGGAGACAGAAAAGCCAAGGCCGCTGAAGAAGTCTACCGCCTTCTGCACATCAGATTCGGGAATTCTGAAACGGCATCTCACAGACATGAATCCGTGTACACAACATCAATGTTGTCCTTTGATTTGAGACAGTGCTGAACCAGATGCGATCGATGGTTCTCATCTTGCGGAGTGTGTGACATTACGCTTCTTCCCTTTGCTGAATGCCAGCGTGCACATGGCAGAACCCAGCACAGCACCGATTACGAGAAGAACGGACACCGGTGTCAGGCTGAAGCCTATCAGAGAGACGCTGAGGAGCAGGGTAAAAACGGGAATCATGCACATGAGAATGGATGTCAGTGTGAACCCTGTCAGTTCCGACGCAGCAAAGAACAGCCAGTAGCCGGCGAACATGGACGTTGCGCCAATTGCCAGCAGAATCAGCAAATCGCTGATGCCGGGTATGACCATTGCGACAGGATCCTGCAGGAAGAGCATAGGGAAGAATGCGATAGCGGATGACACAAAAAATGTGGGTGCCAGTATCCTGGCCATGCCGTCCGTCATTATCCTTTCGTTCGTGTAAACAAAGAAGATGGATATCAGCACGGGCACGATTCCGACCAGCATAAGACCGTATAATGAGTGGACTGCGAACTGCCCTCCGAACAGGGTTAGCGCCACAGATGAAAGAATCAGCAGAATTATGCCCGGCAAAAAGAGTAAAAAATTCGGAATGAATCTGTTCCTTCCAATTAAATAAATTATTGCAGGAGACATGATTGCATCGCCTATGAGAACGAAAGTTGCTGTTATTACGCCACCATTGACCAGGGTGGAAAAGATGATCGCAAGCTGAGACGACAGATAACCTAATGCCGGTATCAGCAAATCGGCCTTTCTCGTGGGCAGATGTATGCCACGCTCTTTGACCGCACCGTAAATGAGAAAGAGAACGCCGCCAACCAGGGAAGGATAGAGGAAAATCGAAAAGTATGATGTCCTGCCGAGCATGTGGAGAAATACGTAATATGTGGACCAGACAAAGGCAGACAGAACAGCCACGGACGAACCGGCGGCAACCTCGCGTTTCACGCCGCTGACTTCCGCTTCGGCTTAAAAATCTTTTGCCATGGCATGAGTCTGGTCCGTCCATTCAGTGATGTGGCAGATAGTTTTTGAGATCAGGCATTCTGCAGATCAGCTCAATGGCCCTTTGTATGGAGTCGATGTTTGTCGTCACCGAAAAACGGACATAGTGCTCGCCTGCAGGGCCGAATGCCCTCCCCGGCACCGCCACCACGCCCGCATTAAGCATGTCTCTGACGAATTCTGTCCCGGAGCCGTTAACCCTCAGCCACAGATAGAATGTCCCCCTGGGCATTGAAGCGTCGAATCCGGCGTCATTGAGTCCACCTACGAGCGTCTGCATTCTGCTCCTGAATTCGCGCGCCGAGGACTCCACTTCCTCCGGCCTCCGGATGCCGGAATACATTTCCAGAGCGACAGTACCTGCCTTCTGAATGAATCTTGGAACGCCGGAATCAATCTGCGACTTAATTTTCTTCAAGGATGAAATAATCGAACTGTCACCGACTGCAAAACCTGCCCTGAAACCGGTCATGTTGAATGTTTTGCTCAACGAGTGCATTTCGACGAGTCCCTCCATCGAACCGGGGGTCTGCAGAACAGAAGGAGGAGGATCGCCGTCAAAATACAGTTCAGAATAGGCGTTATCATAGCATAGAACTGCCCCGGATTCCCGCGCAGATTCGGTGATATTGCGCACGTCGACAGGGGAGGCGAACGATGCCGTGGGATTGTTCGGATGATTGACGTATATCAGAGAGCTGCCGTCTCTGAAAGGGAGAACAGGAAGAAAATTTTCATCAAGCTGGTAGAGTTCGGGTATCGCGTCGGAAAGGAGAGCTCCACCCTGTGAGTAAACCGGATATCCAGGATCAGGACAGAGGACACGATCTCCGGGATCCACGATACCCCTCGCGATATTGGACAGTCCCTCTTTTGAGCCGATGAGCACGCATACTTCCGTCTCAGGATCTACAGTCACTCCAAATCTCTTCCTGTACCAGTCTGATATCGCATTTCTGAAAAAGGGCTCGCCCGCGCTAGTGGAATACCTGTGGGCACCTTCCTCCTTCAGCGAAGAGGCAAGCGCATCGGTGATGCGTTCAGACGGCGGCAAATCAGGATCGCCTATGCCGAGCGAAATCACCTCTTCCCCTGCCTGTTTCCTTTCCGCCTCGATTCTCTCCAGATCGGAGAAGATATAGGGCGGTATAGACAGGAGTCTCTTCGATTTCTTCACAGCAACACCCTACAGAAGATGGGCAGGCACCCTCTGCCTCTGCAGCATATCAGTAAAATCTTCCCTTTCCCTGATGACCTCAGCTTTTCCACCGCTGATCAGCACCTCAGATGCCATCGGACGTGTGTTGTATCTGCTGGACATTGAGAATCCGTAGGCTCCCGCGTTGAGGAAAGCCAGAATGTCTCCTGGCGATGCCTCGGGCATGTTTCTGTCCTTTGCCATCATGTCGCTGTTTTCACATATCTGGCCCGTGATGTTTGCAACCATGTTCCTCTTCATGCCGAGTCTGTTGGCCAGAAGCACCTCATGGTACGCGCCATACAGGGCGGGCCGCAGGAGCGTGTTCATGCCTGCATCGCAGCCGATAAAAGTCTTGTATGATCTTTTCACATGCGTCACGGTGGAGAGAAGGACTGTGGAATCACAGACTAGATATCTTCCCGGTTCCACCACCAGCGTGGGATCGCCCATCCTGCTGTTGCCGCTCAATGCGGTTTCAAAGACTCCGACAACGGACTTCGCAACTTCCTCAATCGGCAGTGCCTCTTCTCCAGGCTGATAAGGAACACCGAAACCGCCTCCAATATCTATGAACTCAAATTCTATGCCAAGCTCCGTCGAAATACGGGAAGCGATGCCCATCAGCTTTTCGGAGACAATCGGAAAGTATTCCGCATCCAGCACGTTTGAGCCGGTCATCATGTGCATGCCGAAACGTCTGATGCCTGCCTTCATTGCATGCCTGTAAGCCGATAATGCTTCCTGTTCCCTCATGCCAAACTTCGCGTCCGGACCGGCGGTGACGATGCCTTCATACTTTCCCTTTCCCACACCGGGGTTAATCCTGAACGATATAATCGATGGATCGCCGTGTGCAAGCAGTCTGTCAAGAATAGTAGCATCGTCGAGATTTATAATGCAGCCGGATCTGAGAGCATATTCGAGTTCGGAATCAGAGTTGTAATTTCCACTGTACAGAATCTCTTCGGGACTGAAGCCCGAGAGCCTGGCAAGGAATATTTCGGCGGGACCTGAACAGTCGGCGCCTGCTCCTTCGCTCCTGAGTATGCGTATTATGGACAGATTGTTGTTTGCCTTGAGCGCGTAATGGAGCCTGAATTTTTTCCTGTTTGTGGCGAAAGCATCGTAAATTCGTCTGTAGCTGTCACGTATGCGCCGCTCCGAAGTGACAAATACGGGCGTTCCGAATCTCAGCGCAATTTCAGAACAGCTGATGCCGTCGATACACAGGACACCGTTACTGTCCGAGAGATGGTCGCCGACAGATTCCATTACAGATATTCCAGTCACTTTCTTTCACTCCTGCACAGCGCTGTTCAGGGTAATTGTATCGCGCATCGAATAAAGTCCGGGCATCCTCTCACGCTCGTTCAGCCATTTAGCCGCGTGGACAATGCCATCCGCATAGGCACGGCTGTCGGTGACTGTGTGCCTCAACTCCAGTTCCTCAAAAGAATCATGCAGAAATATCCTGTGCTCCGACCCGGCAGCAGAGCCGGCACGGATAGAGACTATCTCCATATCGCCATGGATTCTTGGGCCGGCTTCCGTCTTTATGCGCATGCCGCCACAGATGGACGAAATGCCGCGGGCAAGCTGCATTGCCGTTCCGCTTGGAGAGTCCTTTTTCAACGCTCTGTGTCTCTCGAGTATGGAAATGTCGAATCCGTCTGGCGCAGGAAACATGGAGGGCAGCAGATTCCGCACCATCGCCATTCCACGGGAAAAATTGCTGTCCATAACTATTGGAATACATTCAGATGCGACTTTTATCTCACTCTGCTGCCGCGCATCATGCCCCGTTGTTGCCACAATCAGCGGAGATTGAGCTTTCGCGGAAATGGCGACAGCTGTTTCCGTGCCCGACGGTGATGAAGCATCCACGACTGTCCGGTTCTTCGCAAATTCGGGAGGAACGGCACCTGCAGGATAAACGGGCACCAGTCTTCCGCAGACAGAGACTTCTGACTTCACTGAAACTGAATTGGACACCCCGGCAGCAACGGTGAAGTCATCGCCGGAGCAGAGAGAAATGGCGCTGCCAAGCCTCCCGTGGATCCCGAAAATTATGACTTCAGTACGTTTCATAAGCAATCTCCCTGATTATGTCGTGGTTAAGAAGCCTTTCTCCTACGTTGACATGGAAAAAGTCCTCTATACGCTCAAAAAGTTCAGGGTGTTTCGCGTGCTGTTCCCGTGCAATCTGCAGCAGCGACGCCGCGGCATTGGGACCCAGTTTCCCGAGTGGCTGTCTGCAGGGACCGGAAGGCATTCCAATAAGGTGCATGAGACTTTTTACGGGCACAGGATTGCGCGATTTAAGAGCCACTGCTCCATATCTGGTGCTTTCTATGGATCTCACTGTCACCATGTCAAACCACGGGGTAAGCATGTCTCTGAGTTTTTCAGCCCTCACCAAATTCCCTTCGCGTAATGAACTCACCATCTCAGTGACCTCGCGCGGAAACAGATTCGAAATGACTGATATGGCACCGTCAGCCGCAATGCTGCGCTCATTCATTGCTGCATATGTAAGAGAATCGTCACCAGACATTATTGACATTTTGCTGCCGCAGTATTTTCTGACTGCACTCATGTTCTCGAGACTTCCTGTGGCCTCCTTGACAGCCGTAACGCCCGGGAAGCTGGAGTGAAGAATGGCCAGGTCCTGTGGCAGCAACTGCGTCCCGGTTCTTCCCGGTATCACGTACGGAATGATCGATACTTCGGGGAGGGAGCGGCACAAAGGTTCAACGTATTCCTTCCGTATTTCAAGAGAACTCGGCGCGTTGTAATATGGGTCAACCAGGAGCAGCGATTTGAAACCCATTCTTGCAGCCACAGTCGACAGCTCCATGGCTTCCGCAGTACTGTTCTTCCCGGTGCTTGCGACAGCAACGGCACCGCCCGCAGAGCAGGCACCAACACATTGCTCAAGAACTTCCCAGTACTCGGCAGCAGAAAGCGTCGTTGCCTCGCCGGTTGTGCCTGCAGCGACAATTCCGGCCACACCTGATTCGAGCTGGAAGGTCAGCAGGTCAGAAAGACCGTCATTGTCGAGCGAACCGTGCCTGTCAAATGGAGTGACCGTGGCTGTGAAAACACCCCTGATTTCAATCATTGAAGGCGCCTAAACTGGTTCCATATTTAAATATTACGATAACATCAGATTCATATCTAAATTCGTATAGAATAATAATATTATGATGAACATGATGTTATACAATCATTATCCCTCTGGGAGATTTGTACGCTCCTCCACAGGGCACTGTTCGGATCTAAAATTCGCCGATATTGCACTTCTGATTCTGAGGAAAACATCTCAAGAAAGTATATATGAGAGGACCAGTGTCTGAAGTCATTACAGGTGCCCGTGAATGATGAAGATGCATGGCATCCGAATGAGGTATTGAAATGACAAAAC
>JAKABN010000106.1 GCA_021796895.1 Thermoplasmata archaeon
GAAGGCGTCCAAAATACTCGAGGAAAACATGGAGACCCTCCAGAATGCGATCGTGCTCAACAACGGAAAGACGCTTTCAGATGCAGCAGGAGAGATAAACGCTACGATGCACCGTCTTTCTCTGACGTTTGAAGAGGCGCGGAAGATATTCGGCGACTATATACCGGGAGACTGGGCAGAGGAAAACATCGGCAAATACGCGCTGATCATCAGAGAGCCTGTGGGTCTTGTGCTTGCAATATCTCCTTTCAACTATCCCCTGTTCATCACATACACGAAAGTCATTCCAGCGCTTCTTGCAGGCAATTCTGTGATCGTCAAGCCGCCAAGCATAGATCCGATACCGCCGATTCTTATGGCAAAGATCATGGAGGAAGCGGGACTGCCTTCGGGTGCTGTCAGCATCATCACTGGAAAAGGTGCACTGGGAAGTTACATGGCAGAGAGCCCGGTAGTGGACGTTGTCACGTTTACAGGCAGCACGGAAGTCGGCAAAAACCTGACCAAGATATCCGGCATAAAGAAGATACACCTTGAGCTGGGAGGAAAGGGCGTGGCCATAGTGCTCAGTGACGCAGATCTTCCGGCAGCCGCTTCAAAGACGCTTGCCGGCTCTCTGAAGAACGCCGGACAGCGGTGCGATGCCATAAGTCGCGTCCTTGTGCAGCGTGACGTTTACCAGAAATTCTGCGGGCTGCTTGCGGAAGGGATCAGGACGTGGACCGTAGGCGATCCCAGGGACAGGAATTCAAAGATAGGTCCGCTGATAGACAGGGGCGCCGTTGAGCATGTGCTTGGCCTGATAGCAGATGCCGTTGACAAGGGAGCGCAGGTCGTTTACGGCGGAAAAAGCAACGGCAATTACATGGAGCCTACACTCATACTCGACGTGCCGCTGGATGCAAGGATCATGTGGGAGGAAACCTTCGGCCCCGTCGTGCCGGTGCATCAGTTCGACACGCTGGACGAATCCATAGAAATAGCGAACAGATCGGAGTATGGTCTGGACTCGGCAGTTTTCACCAGGGACCTTAACTCTGCTTGGAAGGTTGCAAAACGACTGGAAGTCGGAGAGGTAACTGTGAATAATTTTCCGGCTCATGGCGTCGGTTTCTTTCCTTTCGGCGGTGTGAAGGAGAGCGGTCTGGGAAGAGAAGGCATAGGATACAGCATTGACGAATTCACGAACATGAAGACGATCGTGTTTGACACCGCGGGCGGCAGAATATGGCAGTCAGACGAGGAATCGCGGGAACTGCTGACAAACTCCAGGAGAACGAGATGATCGCACATTTGCAGTGCATCACTCGTGTCACAGCAATTCGGATGCCATCCTGTAAATGAGCTCGCGCCGAGAGCCCGACCTGACAATCGCCGATGCCACGAGCGCTCCGCTCGCTCCGAGTTCCACCGAACGCTTCACGTCCTGTTCGCCGGTTATTCCGGCGCCGGCGATTACAGGCACGCTTCCGTTTATCTTCCTCACGGCATCTATGGCCCGTGTTATTATTTCAGGCCTGGCGGATGAAACGGATATGCCCGTTCCGATAAGCTCCGGCGGCTCTATCGCCACAATGTGGGGCCCAAGGGCGCTGACGGCGGCCACGGTGTTTACGGTGTCGGCACAGACAGTCGCGCTAAGGCCGATTCGGCGGCAGCTGTCTACAAGAAACTCGACTTCATGCAGTTTCAGCTTGTGCTCGCTGTGGTTCATCAGAATGCCCGTAGCTCCAGTTGCCTTGATCATCTCCGGAGAAGTGAACCCTGTGAACGCTCCGGGGCCGCATGGATCGCAGTGCTGCGCATACGTTTCCGCGCCAGTTTCCGCCACAGCCGAAAGCCACGGTGCCGGCGGACATACAATGACCGAAACGCCGTATTCTTCCGACGCTCCTTTCGCGATCCTGCCTATGTCGGCCGAGTTGCTGCCGAACGACTCGGTGAAGCTTTTCAGATTCAATATCAGATAGCGTTCACTTTTCATGCAAATCAAATGCGTGATTCAAAGCGGGCGCCATATTTTATTATTCCCACAAATGTCGCGGCATTATTGTCTGCAGGCATTGACCAGCTGCTGCAGCAGCGCCTTCATCGTCTTTACGGCCTCATCATCTTTCAGATTCCCTTTTTCATCAAACTTGTCGGCTGGACTGGAGATGAAAACCTCCGGCATGTTGACAGGCCTCATGTTCAGAAAGACAAATGACTGTCTCAGGCTGTACTGCGCGCGCGCACCGCCGAGTCTGCCGCCGGAACTCACCAGTGCGACCGGCTTGCCGTCAAAACAGCTCTGTCCGTAAGGTCTGGATCCCCAGTCAATAACATTTTTCAGGACGCCCGGAACGGAATAGTTGTACTCGGGCGTGCTTATCAGGACGCCGTCTGCCATGGATATCTTCCGCTTGAATTCGGCAACAGACGCGGGAATATCCTCCTCCAGATCCTGATTGAACAGCGGTATATCGTATATTTCGGCTATTTCCAGTCTCGATCCTTCAGGCATCAGATTGGACGCTGCACCGAGAAGCATCCTGTTGAACGATCCTTTTCTGAGGCTCCCGCCGAAACCTGCTATAATTATTTCTTTCATTGATCGCGATCATAAGAAACAACACATATGTACTTTTTCCGCGATTGCACCACGCTGAGCACTCTCAGTCTGAAAGAATCGCGAGCGCATCCCCGGTCTTCAGCCCGGAGAGAATGTCACACTCTATTCGCTGTGCCCGATGATGAAATTCCACAGCTCATCGTCGACCGGCATTACAGACAGCCTTGGGAGTCTGACAAGCGGGGACGACGAGAATCGCCCCTCCTCCTTAATTGTTCGGAGCGTCACCCTTTTTCTGAACTTTCTCACAGGTCTTATTCTCACAACCCAGAATCCCTCTTCGTCCCTGTAAGCATCGGAAGTCGATTCAGCGAGTCCTGCGGCAGCTTTCTCATCACCCGTGTGGTAATAGATTATTTCATCGCCTTTTTTGACCATGCTGAGATTCCTGAGTGCTGTGTTGTTTCTCACTCCTTCCCATGTCGCTGCGCCATCCATCTCAAGGTGCTCAAAACCGTAATGAGAAGGCTCCTCCTTGAACAGCCATTTTGTCATGCGGGTAAATCAACCCGCGCCAATTTAAGCTGTTTGCATTTCCTCGCACAGCACACTCGTCTCCGGCATCCGTAGACGCGCGTTGTCACCGCAGCGACATTTACAACACGTTATTGTATAGAATCGGACAGAGGAAATATGTTCACGTTTTTAGCTGCGCTCTCAAATGCACATATCAGATGTGAGAAGAGCCGGTGTGTTCGGTATCGGCGGCTATACGGGAAACGAACTCCTGCGCATTATTGCCGGACATCCGGGTCTCGAACTTTCCTATGCACAATCGGCGAGCCTTGCCGGCAAAGAGCTCCGCAGCGTTTATCCCTGGATGCAAAGCGAAATGATAATCGCAGGCAGGGAAGAGTTCAGAGAAACAGACGGGATGGACATAGCCTTTCTGTGCATGCCGGCCGGTGCAAGCATGAAAATAGTCCCCGGGCTCGTCGATTCCGGAGTGAGAGTCGTGGATCTGGGTCCTGATTACAGGCTGCATCCCGCATCGGTCTTTGAGCAGACGTATGGAATGCAGCACATCGATGCGGCGAATCTGGAAAACAGTGTTTACGGACTGCCCGAAATCAACAGGGGCATGATATCGGAGGCAGGCGTTGTCGCCAACCCCGGTTGCTATCCCACTGCGGCTCTCCTGTCGCTCGTGCCGATTGCTAAATCCATTTCAGGACAGGTGATCATAGATGCCAAGAGCGGGACGTCGGGCGCGGGAAAGGAACCGTCGCAGTTCACACACCACTCAGAAATTGCCGGAAATATAGTGCCTTATAATATCAACAGACACAGGCACATTCCTGAAATGACGGGCATGCTTGAGGAAGCGACTGGAAGAAAAATCGATCTGACATTCGTCCCTCATCTCGTTCCGGTAGTGCGTGGCATCGAAGAGACAATTTATCTTCCAGGCACGGATGCGGAGGAAGTCAGAGAGAAACTTGTTTCATTCTACTCCGGATCCCCGTTCGTGCGTGCAGGCGTCGAAGGTAGCCTGAATATGGTCAGCGGCACCAACTATTGCCTGATCGACGTCAGGGGCACTGCTGATGGAACAATACTCCTGGTGTTCATGGATAATCTGATGAAAGGGGCAGGCGGACAGGCCGTTCAGAATGCAAACATCATGCTGAACATGCCAGAGACATACGGACTTCTCGCGGGTCCGACAGGTGTGGGTAGGTAGAATTGAAGTTAATCGAAGGAGGAGTAACGGCTCCTGCCGGCTTTTTGGCATCGGCAGGAAAGGGCGGATTGAGAAAATCCGGGAAAAGCGATATTGCGCTGATTCTTTCAAAGAGAGTTTGCAATGCCGCGGCGGTGTTCACGTCCAGCAGGCTCAAGGCTGCGCCCGTCGTTGTCACCGCCTCGCTCATATCCGCGGGAAAGGGCAAACTCAACGGCGCGGTCATCAACAGCGGAAACGCCAATGCACTGACCGGCAGGAGGGGATTAAGGGATGCGAAGAAGATGGGTGCGCATGCTGCTAAACTTCTCGATGTTCCTGCAGGAAGAATGGCGGTATTCTCAACCGGGGTGATAGGACAGTTTCTTCCGATGAATAAGGTCTATGCAGGCATCGAATCCGCCGTTTCCGCTCTGTCCGAATCTCTGTCCGCGGGTTCAAAGGCGGCAGAAGCAATAATGACCACGGACAGGGTCAGAAAGGAGGTTGCGGTTGAACAGATGCTGGCCGACGGCCGCAGAATAAGAATAGGCGGCATGACCAAAGGCTCAGGAATGATCGCTCCTGAAATGAAGGGGCTCCATGCAACGACGCTCACTTTCATCACGACGGATGCTCCCGTTTCCGGCTCATATCTGCAGAAGTGCCTTGACAGGTATGCGGAAGACACATTCAACATGGTCAGCGTTGACGGCGATCAGAGCACGAATGACTCTGTTCTCGTGCTGTCCAATGGCTCTGCGGGCGGACCCTCCGTACGTAATGACCCGATGTTTGAGGAAGCGTTCGGTTACGTCATGCGTCAGCTCTCCATCATGCTCGCGATGGACGGGGAAGGGGCCACAAAACTGCTGACGGTCGAAGTCAACGGCGCCCGGAATGCGCAGCAGGCGAAACTCGCAGCCAGAGCTGTGGTGAAATCCAATCTGGTAAAGTGTGCGGTATTCGGCGGTGACCCCAACGTGGGCCGCATAGCGATGGCACTTGGCAGCTCCGGTTGCGATATAGATTTTTCAAAACTCGACGTGTCGATTGGCGAAAACAGGAAGTGCCCGGTAATATCATCAGGCATCGTCACGGATAAGGGCAGAAAGGCGGCCAGCATGATGAAGAAGAGGGAAGTGAAATTCACAATCGATTTGCACAAGGGAAAGGGCAGTGCGGTTGCACTGGGATGTGATCTGAGCTATGGTTATGTCAGGATTAACTCGGCATACACAACTTAGGAAGAAAGACGTCACCGTCATAAAGCTTGGCGGTGCAGTGCTCCAGTCTGAGAGCACCATGGATGGCATGGCCAAGGCAATCGGATATGGCTGGTCACGTGGCGGACAGATAGTCATAGTGAATGGCGGCGGCAGGGAGATTGACGCGCTGTGCAAAAGGCTCTCTATCGGGACGGCGAAGGCCGGAGGCCTCCGCATAACAACGCCCGAGGTGCTTGAGGCGGTACAGATGGCTCTGTCGAAGAAGTCCATGGAGATTGCATTGTCTCTGATGAAACAGGGTGTTCCGGCAGTTCCTTTTCCTGCATTTTCAGCTGGAACGGTGCTGTGCAGACGCAGGGCGCTTCCGATCGACGGGCAGGATCTCGGACTTGTCGGAGAAGTTGTTTCGGTCAACGGGAAAGTCATAGATGCTCTCTTCGACATAAAGGCCGTCCCGGTCGTTTACCCGCTCGGCACAGATGATTCCTGCGCAATGTACAACATAAACGCGGATGAAGTGGCATCCTCAATGGCGTCGGAGCTCGGGGCGTCCACGCTGTTGCTGATGACGGATGTCCCGGGCATCATGGTCAATTCCAGTGTGCTGAAGAGCATACGATATGAGGAAATACGCACACTGCTGGCGAACGGAACCATCAGTGATGGTATGCTGCCCAAGGTCAATGCCGCCGGCAGTGCCGTAATGTCAGGCGTCGGAAGAGTCGGCATAATGGACGGCAGCGGGCCCGACAGCCTGTCTGCATTTTTCAGGGAGGGAATTTTGAATGGCACAGAAATACAGGTTTGAAATGGCTCATACAGAGCATCAGAAAAACGGGGATCTTCTGCCAGTCTACAAGAGGCAGAACGTCTCTTTTGTGCACGGAAAGGGAGCGAGACTCTGGGACACTTCCGGCAAAGAGTACATCGATTTTGTCGGAGGCATTGCCGTCAACGTTGTGGGTCACGGCAACCCGAAGCTCGTTGCGGCAATCTGTAACCAGGCGAGCAATCTCATACACACGTCCAATCTCTATGAAGTCGAAAACCAGGCGAAGCTCGCCTCAAGGCTCGGAAAGATTTTCCGCGGGAGACAGATGAAATCGTTTTTCTGCAACAGCGGCGCGGAGGCCAACGAAGCGGCGCTCAAGTTCGCGGTAAAAGCCACAGGCCGGAAGAAGTTCATTGCCGCCCGCAACTCTTTTCACGG
>JAKABN010000107.1 GCA_021796895.1 Thermoplasmata archaeon
GCAGTCAACGATTTGTGATGTGACCCTGACACCTTCCTCCATTTCCACCATGGCCATGATGTACGGACGCATGAGTACGAAATCCGGCATTGGTTCATGGACTATCGTGTATGAGTAAATTCTGCCCCTGCCTGAGAGTTTTCGCGGTTTGATGTTTCCAACACTCTTGCGTCTGCACTTGGGACAGATGGCCCTGGGCGGAAAAAATGTTTCATTGCAGTTTCCGCAGCTCGAACCAAGCAGCGTGTATCTGCTCGGGTTCTCTCTCCAGTATCTGGGATTGGACAAGTTCAGACCCTCCTCAGTATGTGAACGACTGACGTGGCTCCCGTTCCTCCGACGTTTAGAGTCAGGCCGCATTCAGCGTTGCTGACCTGTCTTTTTTCGCCTTTTCCGCGCAACTGCCTGACGATCTCGACTGCCTGCGCTATACCCGTAGCTCCCATAGGATCCCCACGGGACTTCAGTCCTCCGGAAGTGTTGACAGAAACCACCCCGTTTATTTCGGTCATTCCTTCCATGGTTGCCGCGCCGCCCTTCCCCTTGTCAAAGAAGCCCAGGTCCTCTATATTGAGTATCTCGGATATCGTATAAGAGTCGTTAATCTCCGCAATTTTTATTTCCTTCGGAGACAGACCGGCATATCTGTAAGCTTTGGATGCAGCCACTTTTACAGAATCGAATCTGGTGATGCTGCTCCTGTGGTGCAATGCCAGCGTGTCAGTCGCTGCCGCCGATGCCGCAATGACCACAGGATCTTCGCTATACTTCTTTGCAATCTCCAGAGGCGCTAGTATCATCGCCGCTGCTCCGTCTGAAACTGGAGCGCAGTCAAAAACTCCCAGTGGATCTGCAACTTTGGTGGCATTTAGCACGACGTCGATGTCAACCGCCTTCTGGAACTGCGCCATGGGATTCAGTGCACCGTTTCTGTGGTTTTTCACTGCTACAGAGGCTATCTGCTCCCTCGTCGTTCCGAATTCGTGCATGTGCCTTCTGGCAATCATGGCATGAAGGCTGGCCATTGTAGCTCCGGTGAGTCCCTCCCATTGCTGATCGCCGCCAGCCATCTGTATTCTGGGTATCTCGTCATCCCCGACATCCGTCATCTTTTCGGCTCCCGCAACCATTACGAAATCATGCATTCCGGAGGCTACCGCCATATAACCCTGCCTCAGCGCCATGCCGCCGGAGGCTCCAGCGGCCTCTATTCTAACCGCAGGGAGATGAAGCTGGGCAAGACCTGAATAATCGGCAACCATTGCCCCCAGGTGTTCCTGATCAATGAGGCTTCCGGCCGCCATGTTCCCGATGTAAAGTGCGTCAAGCTGTTCCCCGGCTATATTTGCATCACCGACTGCCGTGAGTCCCGCCTGCATTCCGATGTCCCTCAGTGAATATTCCCAGAGTTCACCGAACTTTGTGTCCCCTACGCCAATTACTGCAACCTCTCTCATTGTTATTCCTTCATTATGATTTTGCCCTTGAACTTTGCATACGTTCCGTAGTCAAGTTTTTCAGATTTTGCAACGAGTTCCTTTACAGTAGGAGCGGCCTTTTTGTCAAAGCCGTCTATCCCTTCTGTCACAGTTATGTCGAAACCGTCACTTCCGGCTCCCGAGCCAAATGCGACTCCAAGGATCCTGTCACCTGCTTCTGCCTCATCGAGTATGGCAGCGAGTCCGATCATCATAGAAGCCGAGTATGTGTTGCCAATGTATGGTGTCATGAGTCCGGTTTCATACTGCTCCTTCTTGAAACCCAGCATCTGAGCGGCCCTGGAGGGAAACTTCCCGTTCGGCTGGTGGAACACAGCATAATCATAATCCGATGGCACTGTTCCCATGAGTTTCATGAGTTCCTTCGCACATGTTCCGACATGTCTGAAATACGCAGGTTCGCCTGTGAACCTGCCACCGTGACTCGGGTACTGTTGTCCTTCTCTTCTCCAGAAATCCGGAGTGTCGGAAGTGAATGAAAATGTTCTGTTTATTCTGGCGATAAGTTTGTCTGTTCCTATGATGTATGCGGCTCCCCCTGCGGAAGCGGAATATTCCAGTGCATCGCCAGGCGCCCCCTGCGAGGTATCAGAACCTATTGCGAGTGAATACTTCATCATACCAGAGGAGACAAGTCCCATGCTCGTCTGCATTGCCGCTGTTCCCGCCTTGCATGCAAATTCATAATCTGCGACCGTAATAAAGTGGGATGTGCCTATTGCCTCGGCCACAATGGTTCCGGAAGGTTTCACCGCATATGGATGAGACTCACTCCCGACATATACTGCCCCAATTTCCTCAGGATCCACACTCGATCGTGCAAGCGCATTCCGTGCAGCTTCCACAGATATTGTGATGACATCCTCATCGGGATACGGAACGGATTTGCTGAAAATCATAAGCCCTTTTTTGACTGCTTCACCATCCTCTCCCCATATCCTGGCAATTTCCTCAGGAAGTATTCTGAACCTGGGTACATATGCACCGTACGAGACTATTCCGACATTCCTGTCTACAGAACCCATCATCATTTTTTATCCTCTCCGAATTGTTCAAGAACTTCTATCATTCTGCCCACATCCATATCGCTTGTCAGAAGTGGAATATTTTCAAGTCTGGCAAGCAGTATTGCGAGTCTGTCTATATTTTCTGGCCTGTGATATACCACCACTGCCGGTTTCATCGGGTGCGCCCGGACCGCTATCATCGGCGATCTTCCGTATTTCACGCTCGTAAAAATAAGCGCACGCTGGCTACTCCATCCGAATACCTTGATGTAGTCTGATGCGCTCAGCGAGGTTATCGCCTTTATACTGTCCAGCATGGTGTATCCGTGAAGATACCTGTCTGTGTTCACGTCCTTGGAAAGATTTTCCGCTTCTATCGCAAGCATCAGCTCCGGCAGGGGAACCGAGCCGGAAAATTCCTTCATGCTGAGGAGGTATTCCGGGCGCGTCTCCGTGTCGAATCTCTTTATGAATTTTCCACCGTTGCGCAGTTCCAGATTGATCATCGCATGGACATAGCGTTTGACCATTGACGTTCCGGGCGATTTTCTCCTCCCGGACTCGTAATCGCTTACAACGGATGCAGAAATGTGCAGTTCCCTGGAAAGGTCGAGCTGACTCAGATGAAATTCCTCTCTCCACTTACGCATCGTGCGCCCGGGATCGGAAGATAGCACTACTTCTCCGGCTATTTTTTCCATCAGGGCGTCATGCATGCAGACCGATTGCAGGTTTGGTTATTTAATGATGACGATGCATAATCCGTCGATTGACGAAGTAGGTCCGCACAGCATTGTTCGAAAGTTTCCGCTCTCCAAAGCTTCTACTGTAATGCTTTCGCGTACATTTTTCTGAATTTCGACAGTTTCGGATTAATCACTATTCTGCAGTACGGTTTGTTTGGATTCTTGCTGAAGTAATGCTGGTGGTAATCTTCGGCTTTGAAGAAGTTATCAAGCGGAACAACTTCTGTCACTATAGGATCTTGGAAAACCTGTTCTTTCTCAAGTTCGACTATCACCTCTTCAGCAATCTTCTTCTGTTCCACGCTCTGATAGAGGACTATTGATCTGTATTGACTCCCGTAATCCACTCCCTGCTGATTGGGTGTCGTCGGATCATGAATTGCAAAGAATATCCGGAGAAGGTCTCTGTAACTTAATCTGGCTTTGTCGTATGTAATCCGCACAACCTCCGCATGCCCGGTCATGCCACCACACACGAGTTCATAGGACGGATTCGGATAATTCCCTCCGGCATATCCGCATGTTGCGTCACTGACCCCCGCCACTTCCGAGAATACGGCCTCGATGCACCAGAAGCAGCCTCCGCCGATTACGGCACTTTCGATTGTGCCATCTTTATTCAAATCAGACATGCCTGCACCGATTGAGCTTATCACACCGCAACATATAAACATGGCTGACAGACCGAATAATCGAACCCGTATGCTCGGGCGTTAATTGTCCGAGTTGCATGCTGACGAGTGGGCAAACGCAGGTGACGAACAGTTTGCAGAATCCACTCAGAAAACTGTTCGGAAAGGCGCAGGATCGTGTGGCGACCGATAACAGTACCCTGCATCGGTACATGGGTGTGCCAAAACTACTTATGATGAAACTGTTTCTGCGGTTTTCGTCCCGCGGGTCCGTGGGGTAACTTGGTTATCCTTGTAGGTTCGGGACCTATAGATTCCGGTTCAAATCCGGGCGGACCCATATCTTAGATAGGTATAAGTCTACATAAATTTTAAGTACCTACAAGACTTATACCCAAGCATGTCTGCAACCGTTAAACATGACAACGACCTTTACAACAAAATGATGCAGGATGAGGACGTTCGTCGTTGGCATTCCAACGTTGGAAAAAACTCGCTGATTACGGGTGACATATATCTCCGCTGCCTAGGGCGCTTTCTCAAAAAGATTGGTTTGTCGGCAAAACAATTCATGAAGCAGCCCAGGAAGAAGATTGAGGATACCGTCCAGGACTATATTGATGGCTTTGAGAAAAGTGTTAACCCTGAAACGGGAGAAAAGTATTCACCGGGATATATTGCCAACCAGCTGAAGGCGATAAAGAGCTGGGCAGATTTTTCGGGAAAGCCGATACAAAGGCGAATCAGGATCGCAAACACGCAGAGACGCCCGACACTTAAAAACGAAAGGGTTCCAACGCAGCAGGAGCTGAAGAGACTTCTGTACGCGGCGACAACTCCGCTCAGAACACGGGCGGCCATCACGTTCATCGCGCATGCCGGCATGCGCATCGAAACTCTGGGTGACTATTCTGGCACGAATGGCATAAAAATTTCCGATATGAGTGGCATTCAGCTGAAAGACAACAGGGTGTCATTCCAGAACGTCCCTGCAATGATTGTTGTGCCGGGTGAACTGTCAAAGTCCAGGAGACAGTATATTACATTCGTTGGCGAGGAGGGGTGTGCTATCCTCACAGAATACCTGAATGAAAGGGCAAAGGCGGGTGAATGCCTGACTCAGGATACAGGGATAATTGCCACTTCATCAACACAATTTGGCAAAGCCCGTTTTCCTGGTGTTGTGGACAAAAGCCCATTTCTACGGACAACTAAGATAGGAAACGAAATAAGACTGGCAATGCGGGCGGCCGGCCTTACCCAGAGACCGTACGTCTGGCGTTCCTTCTTTGACACCCAGCTGATGATTGCGGAAAGCAGGCAGAAGATATCCCACTCCTACCGCATGTTCTTCATGGGTCATGTGGGAGACATCGAGGCAACATACACCACGAACAAGTATAGACTTCCTGAGAATGTGATAGCGGATATGCGGAAAACCTATGAAGAGTGCACAGAATACCTGGAGACATCGGCGCCGAGTCGCATTCCATCAGAACACATGCATTCTGTCCTGCTTCGTTCAATCGGGTACACAGAGGATGAGATAGAGGCTATGGGCGGAATTGAACAGCTAACCGACATCATGATATCTGAACTCATCAAACAGAAAGTGGTGAGTAACATGGTCAATAACGGAAATAGACAGAAGGTAGTTCCTCAAAAGGAGATTGAAGAATATCTGAAACAGGGCTGGGAGTTCGTTTCCGTTATAGATCGGGACAAAGCCGTCATAAAGCTTCCCAGGTGAATGACTAAATACTTCTCATGAACTTCGAATTTTCACGAAGGAACTCTCGGACATCAGGGAACTCAAGAAGGCGGTTCAACGATACATCGATGATCCTGTAA
Organism: Thermoplasmata archaeon; assembly: GCA_021796895.1. Classification (GTDB taxonomy): domain Archaea; phylum Thermoplasmatota; class Thermoplasmata; order Sysuiplasmatales; family Sysuiplasmataceae; genus Sysuiplasma. The sequence continues at coordinate 5,736 of JAKABN010000107.1, forward strand.
TCAGGAAATTTGTTTCGGATTTGCCTGACAGGATAACGCAGTCAAAGACTGCAATGGTTTGCATGGTTATTCATGCAGCTATGCACAAAGACGAAGTCAATGCCTACAAACTGATGGATACGGTCAGAAGGACTGAATGATACCTTAGTGCCTGCTAGTGAATCTCATTTATTATCGATATAGGTTGGAATAAGGCATAACTATTGCCGGACCTCTCAGAACGCTCATCTCCATAATTGCATCGTTCCTATGTATTGCCTGTTATGTTCAGTGTTAATTTGCAGGTGACAGGATTTGCAAATCCTGTGAGATAGGCAACGAAATTTAAAGTTGTGTGCGTAACATTGCAGGGCGTTGGTTGAAAAACTTCAACGATGACGCCAAAACTGAAATAATAGTCAGCATTCCTGACATTAGTCCCAGAAATCTCATTTATTAATTTGCCATATGCAGAGAACGAGCCAAAACCGCTGAATCCACGAAGTTCAACATTCGTTCTCTGAAGAATGGTTTTATTTGAAAAATTGACGTAGTGGGACATAAGTCCCCTATCCGGAAGTCATGTTGAACAGATTATGCCATGTGCCTTTGCACATGGCCGCAGTACGGATCCTGTCCTCCCTTCTCTGCTGTATACGCCATCCAGTGGTTCTCTTGTCTGCGGAGAACTGAGACTCCGAATTCTCCCTTCTGTAGTATTCGGAAAGGAACTCCATCGGCGCATCCATGAGTCTGCCGATGAGTTCCTTCCATGCCGGCGATCCCCTGATTGTTGTGTTGCTTCTGGGTATTACGAACACCTTTGTTA
>JAKABN010000108.1 GCA_021796895.1 Thermoplasmata archaeon
TCGCTCTGGATATTCCATCCGCGATTATGATATCGTTTCTGAACAGCATAATGCTCGGGTTGCAGAATTTCAGGAAATCCGGCATCATTGGAATGACGTATGTGGTGGTGGTTTATGCCATATCTATTGCGGGTCTGCACATTACCCATTCCATCTATTCGATACCGGTTGGCTGGGGAGCCGGATATTTCATAGGCGTTATGCTCTTCTACATGGATATCAGAGCGAGGACCAGGTCGATTTCAAAAACCAAATTTGAGCTGAGACCCATCTTCTCCTATTCCCTTCCGCTCTACATTACAGGCATATTGAGTTATGGCGCGGCCTACATAGACAGACTGACTGTCGCCTACCTGAAAGATCTTGCGTCCATAGGCGTCTACAATCTTGCTCTTCTTATTGCCTCAGGCACTTCGATCCTGAGTTCCCCGCTTGGCGGCATCATATTTTCCAAATTTTCAGAATTCCACGGCAGGAAGGACAGCGAAATGATAAGGGAGGGAGTACGCATATCATCCAACGCCGCAGCCATACTGTATGTACCTGCGGCTCTCGGCATATCTGCAATCTCCGTACCTGTGATAAAGCTCCTTGCAGGAAGCGGGTATGTGCAGGGGGCCCTGCCGTTGTCCATAATTCTGACTATCAATGCAGTATTCATCATCGGAGGGCCGATAGGCAATGCCATGCAGGGAACCAGGAAAACGCATGTTTTCATAATTTCGACAGGGCTCGCACTCCTTTCAAATTTGATTCTTTCATTCACGCTGATACCTTCACTTTCGCTGATCGGCGCCGCCATTGCTTATTCATCTACTGGCGTAGTCAGCTTTGCCGTGATATACGCGTTTGCGAGGGAAGCTGGGCTGGTGAGACTCGATGCGCGATTCCTTTCAAGGCTCTGGCTGTCAGCAGGCGTCATGGCGCTGGCAGTATATCTCATTGCATCGGTGACAAAATATCAGCCCTTACTTCTTCCCATTTATGTGATTGCCGGATTTTCTGTTTACGTTGCAATGATTCATATCACATCCGCACTGAGAGAAGAGGACAAGTCGTTGATAGCATCCCTTATACCGAAAAGACTCAAAATACTCAGAAAGTTCGTACTTCTGCTGTGAAGCCTCTCCATGAAATTCAAAAGCGTCCCGGAAAAGAGATTTGATTCTACGGCGTATGGAAATTGTCCGGGTTCGGATCTCCCGAGCATGCAAGTTGCGGAAGACGGCCGCTGTTCCGTAAGCCATAAATATCGACTGATGCAGGGGGTAGCTGAAGTCGACTGAAAGCAGAATGACGCAGAAGGAAACAGTGTGGTGAAACTTTGGACGTTTTATTGATCGGGACGGGAGGAGCCGGAGCGGTGATCGCCAGACACCTGGCGTCCAGCTCCAGTGTTGACAGTTTGATCGTGGCAGATTTAAATCATGCCCGAGCTAAAAGCGTCGCCAGAGAATCTGGAAGAAAGACAGAGGCAATAAAGCTCGATGCCGGAAAGAGCAGAGAGGTTTCGCAGGCGCTTCCCGGAAAAGGCATGGTCATCAATGCATCGCTGCCCAGATACAACGCGATCATAATGAGGGCCGCACTGGCTGCCGGCGCGAAGTACGTCGACCTTGCGCTGCAGGATCCGGAGGGGCAATACTCGGCTAACGACGCCTGGAGGAAAAAAGGTAACACTGCCGTGATAGGACTCGGAGAAGATCCAGGCATGAGCAACGTGTTCGCAATGTACGCGGCGAACAGGATGGATCGCGTAAAATCCGTCAGAATCAGGGACGGGGAGACGGCGTTCAGTTCCAGGCACAGTTTTGTATGCCTTTTCTCGCCTGCCACATTTCTGACCGAAACGCTTGAAGTGCCGGTGGTATTCAGAAACGGCAGACTGAAGCTTATCGAAAAATTCAGCGACAGGGAGATGTGTGATTTTCCCGGCGGCCTGGGCAAACTTCCGGTCTACAGCGTAAGGCACGAAGAAGTCTACAGCCTTCCGAAAAGCATTGGCAAGGGGATAAGGTATGCCGATTTCAAACTTGCTCTTACAGATGACACGATGAAGTACCTGGAAGTGCTGAACGCACTGGGATTGCTGTCCGAGAAGAAGATTGCTGTCAACGGAACGAGATTAAAGCCCGTGGATCTTACGCTCAAACTCATGCCGCAGCCTTCGCAACTCGGAGGCGACATAACAGGCAGGTCGACAATACTTGTCGATGTTGAAGGGAGCGTAAAGGGCAGGAAAAGGAGTCACAGACTCTACGCTACGATGGATCACGAAGAGTGCTACGCGAAGTATGGAGTTACGGCAACGTCATACCTCACGGGCACTGGAGCTGCCGCAGGAGCACTGATGATGATGGAAGACGAAACCATAAAGGCGGGCGTCCATCCGCCGGAGCACCTCAACCCGGACACATACCTGGAACGGCTTGCCTCACTGGGCATCAGAGTCGTTCAGGAAGTGAACTGAAGCGACCGCCGTGCGGCATTGAAACCGGTCTTAACGGAAGCTCAGGAACGATGCAGCGGGCACATTGTACGCATGCTCACAGGGATGCCTCCGCACTCCCGTTTGAAGTGGCTGTGAGGCGTTTTGAATCGATGCCTGCGGCGGCGAATCTCCGGCCCTCCGGGGACTCATATGATATGAAATCCACTCCGAACACGTCTCTGAGCGTTTCCGGCAGAAACACGGATTCCGGGGCACCCTCGGCCGCTACCTTCCCATCCTTGAGAAAGATGACATTGTCGCAGAGTCTGTACAGCAAGTTGATGTCATGGAGTATAACGACCACGGTTTTGCCACGGGATTTCAAATCAGCAATGAGGGACTGCACAAATGCGTCTTTATCCACATCGAGGAAGGTCGTCGGCTCATCCATCAGCAGCACTTCGGAATCCTGAAAGAGCGCGCCGGCAATCATGACAAGCCTCTTCTCGCCTCCGCTCAGGCTGTTGAAGTCCCTGTGCGCCAGATGCGCAATACGGCACGTTTCCAGAACACTGGTCAGTCCGGTTTTCGTATAACCGTTTGAATAACCGAACACTGATATCACATCCGCTGTGGAGAAATTGATGGGCTCAGGCGCCTCCTGCCTGACTATTGCCATTTTGCGGGACAGTTCGTGCTCCGAATATGAGCGGATGTCCCTGCCGTCTATCAGTATGCTTCCGGACTCCGGCCTGTTGTACCCGTAAAGCAGATTGAGAAGCGTTGACTTGCCCGAGCCGTTCTTCCCGCCAATACCGTTTATCTTCCCCGCGTGGATGGAGAAGGAGACGTCGCTGAGACGGAAACTGCCGGCAGAGTGGCACAAACCCCTGACTTCAATTTTCATATGCACCACTCGAAAGTTTACCGAGCATGTAGATGAAGAAGGGAACGCCAATCATGCCCGTGATGATGCCGATGGGTATCACCTTTCCTGGAATCGCCATCCTTGCAATATCATCTGCAAGAACGAGAAAGATTGCGCCGAGTATGGCGGAGGAAGGGAGCACATATCTGTTGGAGCCGCCGTAAAGCAGCCTGGACATATGCGGCATGATGAGACCGACGAATCCTATGAGTCCGCTGATAGAGACAGAGGCAGAAACACTCAGAGCCACGAGTGCGATGAGCATCCTCTTTGTCCGCTCCACTCTGATACCGACAGAGTGGGCGTAAGCCCCTCCGAGCTGCAATGCATTGAGTTCCCTGGAATAGAGAGACATGATGAACATGGCAGGCAGCACTGTAAACACGACAGGCAGCAGTTCCTGCCATGTGATGCCCTGAAGGGAGCCGAGCAGCCAGAAGAATGCGGAACTCTGGAGCTCGATATTGGAATAAATCATAAGCGCAACGACAGATGAAGTGAAAAATGATATGGAGACGCCCATCAGCAGCAGATATGTTGCAGGCACACGCCCATGCCTGTGCGAAAGCGCGTAGACGAGAAAAACAGTCAGGAGCGCGAAGCAGAATGCGAGCATCTGAACGGAGTAAGGCCCGAATATGGTGATACCGAAGACTATGGCTCCGACTGCACCAAGCGCGGCTCCGCTGGATAGACCTATCACATACGGTTCGGTAATGGGATTCTTGAAAATGCTCTGAACAACGGCACCGCCCATGCCCAGCGATGCACCCACAACGACACCGCCGAGAATCTCAGGCTCCCTGATGTAGAATACGATTTCAAAATATACCGGCCTGATGCTGAAATGCTGAATGCCGCCAAGGACGGGGATTTGTCTGATGAGTATTTCCATCACTGTTGCAAATGGAATGGACACCGGTCCGATGAAAAATGACGCGATACTGAGTGCTGTCAGAGCTGCGAACGAGAGAAAGAGCATCATCAGTTTCGGCGATTGAGTTTTCTGTTCAACCCGATCGCTGATTACACCTGCCATTAGGCGTCAACCTGGCGGTGCAGGCGGGTATTTCAGATGCAGGGGAAAATTCGGAAGGACGAGAGGACTCGACGGATACATCGTGTTGATGAGCCACTGTATGGCATAGACGACTCTGAAATCCGGTTCGTTGAAGAAGTTGTCATTGAATATCATGTAAACCTTGCCGTTAAGCACTGCCTGTGTTTCGTTGAACGGCGTCTGATTCACGGCGGAAAACGGGACATACTGATCGAGAAGAATCGACTGCGGATTGTCATTCGCTATCAGTTCCCCGGGCATTGTGTAATATCCGCTCGCATTCGCTATGTTTCGGAGATGAGAAACCTGGAAAAGGTTGTTTATGAAAGTGTCGTTGCCGGCTGTCCAGTAACCACCATAATTGCTCAGATAATAGAACACAGAGAGTTCCGAGCCGTTCTGTATACCCGATGTGGCGAGTGAGGCAGCACTGATGGAGCCGTTCATCCAGCTGTTGAGCAGAGAAGCGTTTGCGGCTGTTCCGGTGATCTTGCCGAGTATCGTATTCTGACTTTCAATCTGAGCAAGGCTGCCCGGATCCAGGAAGATGTATGCTATGTTGGCAGAAAGCAGCTGACTGACTTCGGATTGCGGATAATCGGAAAAAGCTATGACAGCCTGCGGTGAGAGGTTGAGTATCTGTTCCACATTCATTGTCGGGTAGTCACCCACAACGGGAAGCGTTGAATTTGGAGGGTACTGTGAGTAGTAGTCTACACCTACGAGATCTGAGTATGCGCCGAGAGCGTAAAACGTTGCAGTGGCCGCCGGGTCAAGGGACACTATCCGGGTAAGCGGCTTCTGGAATGTGTATGTTCTATTCTGACCGTCGGTTATTGTTATCGGTCCCTGCGAGATGTGAGTCCTGGCCCTGCTGTAGCCGAAGGCAAATACTCCGGCCGAAAGTATCAGCACAACAATCACAACCGAGATTATCTTCATTCTGTTGTCCATGAATTCACCTGCTTTTCAATCCGGCAGTGCCGTTCCCTGGCCCGCCGATAGACTGTGGACAGAGGTGCAATCCATCGATCATCTGCCATGTGATCAAGCAGATTGCATGTGCCCGTAGCGTATTCGAATCAGAGGCAACTGGGGTCCGGTTGGATATATCATCCAACAGAATATTGTTTGATATTTAAACATATGCTGGAGGACTGCAGCGGACAGGCACGTAACAGACGCTCAGTAATGTCCGAAGCCATGCTCAATTACGTGAAAAGAATTTTATTTGCTCCCGGTCTAACTGCCTGCTGTCACAGGTAAAAGGAGGAAATGATGCCGCCTTGAAAGAGCCTGAAACGGTAGTCTTCAAAAAACTGGAACCCGAATATGTGGACGAATCTGCTGACATCATGGCCGATGCGTTACGCGACAGCTACATCACTCATGTCGAAATACAGATGGGCATTGCATCGGGCCCTGACACGCCTTCGCCCGATGCCGTGAGAATAATCAGGAGCCAGCTTGCGGTTCTACTTTCTGATGAGAATGCCTGCGTCATGATAGCACTAGATGGAGGCAAACTGGCAGGCATCGGAATAGGACGTATTGAGGAGGAATATGGCAACAGGTACGGTGATTTCTGGGATGTCGTCGTAAAACCGGAATCTGGCGGGAAGGGAATAGGGAGCAGACTGATAGAGATGATACACTCGTTCTTCCGGGAAAGAGGTGTGAAGGCAATTTACCTCGACGTCAATCCGAACAACAGCAGGGCAATTTCCCTGTATGGCCGCCTGGGATACGAAACCGTTACGCATGTCATGAGAAAGGAGTTGTAGCCCCGTTAAGGGAAGCATCGGAGGCAATGATACATGAAAAGTCCCCGCGGCAGCGAATCGGTTCTGGGCCTGCGTATGATATGCTCGATGTTCGTGTTCGATGCAAAGGATACAAAGACCGGAGCCGAACTCGGCAGGTCAGCTGAAAACGCCGCTGGAATTTCGGCATATTTCACAGAGCACAAGGACAAGATCAGTGTGCCGCCTGTGCTGCCTTACTTCATATATTCAGAGAAGCTCAACTACAAGCCTGAATTCATCAGGAACAGCACCGCATTCTGGGCTGCACTGCCTGACGTGTCGGTTGAATACCCGGAACTGAGTAAAGAAAAGCATCA
>JAKABN010000109.1 GCA_021796895.1 Thermoplasmata archaeon
TACCGTTGTGATCAAACCTGCGAGCTATACGCCTTTGACCACTCTGGAACTTGGAAAGGTGATTCAAAGAGCCGGGATTCCCGATGGAGTCGTAAACATCATAACAGGACCAGGCGGGGAGATTGGTCACGGTCTTGCAACGAACAAAAAAATTGACATGATTGCATTCACTGGCAGCGAGGAAGTTGGAAGAGACATTTCCAGATTTGGTGCTGAGAATCTCAAGAAGGTTTCTCTGGAACTCGGTGGCAAGGCACCCTTCATAGTTTTTGAAGACGCCGACCTGAATGCTGCGGTGGAAGGCGCAATAGCAGGCGGGCTTGTCAACAATGGACAGGATTGTGCGAACTCGACTAGATATTATGTACATGAGAATCTGATTTCAATGTTTGAAAAACTGCTTGTGCGCAGACTTGGAGAGGTTAGAATCGGCAATCCGGCGAATCTCACAACAGATATGGGACCCCTGATATCGATGGCTCATAGAACACGGGTTAAAGGCTACATAAGAAAGGGAGTTGAAGAGGGCGGAGAACTGAAGTGCGGAGGAGATGAGCCCAAAATACCCGGATTGGAGGGCGGCTTTTTCCTTCGACCGGCAGTGATACGGACTGAAAATGAAAATTCAGCCATAGTAAAAGAGGAAATTTTTGGACCTGTTTTCACAGTGTTGCCCTTCAGCAGCTACGATGATGTGATTCAACGCAGCAACGACGTGATTTATGGCCTCGGTTCATCTGTCTGGACAAAGGATGTTACAAGGGCGGTTAGGGCGACAAGAGAGTTGCGGTTTGGAACAGTATGGATTAATGAGCATATTGTTGTCCCGTCAGAAATGCCATGGGCCGGCTACAAACGCAGCGGACATGGAGCATCTCTATCCTCTTACTCCCTAGAAGAATTCACCTATGTCAAGCATGTATACTTCGACACCAGCGGAAAGCAGAGGAAAGGCTGGTATTACCAGGTCTCAGGCGACAGTTGATGACAATGGTAAACAACATGTCTGACATTAACGCAGAGGCGTGATGTCCTTGAGCATTTCCCGAATCTCTACGAATTTTTCAAAATTCCGGATGTGAGCCTTCAATGACGGAATTGCGGGCAGGACAGTGCCAGTGTCGCGAATAAAGCCATTTACATCGTCAGGATAGTTTGCAATGGCACCTGTGTGCTTCAGCGCGATAATCGCCGCTCCAAGAGTGCCTGTGTCATAACTGCTAATTCGATAATTCAGGCCAGAAATACTCGACGCAATGGAACCTATCAGTTTCTTGGTCAGACCGCCGCCAGCAACCACCTCATCCATCTTACCATCTGCAACCTCGATGAGGTTGTTGAACATATCAACTGAAAGATATGCAAGAGCATGCACTATTGAGTTAGCCATGTCCTCCCTGGTTGTCGTTGAGTCGAAACCGTAAAACCCTCCTCTAATATTCGTATTGAACAACGGGCATCTCTCGCCCTGGAGATAGGGAATAAAAATTACATTGGTGGGGGATGAATCAATCTCGTCAATATTGATGTTCAAATCGAAAACATTCTTCGCAAATTCAAGCAAAGTATAAAATTGCGAATTGCAACCGTTTATGAGATATTTGCCTGAAAAATAAATATCACAATATAGCCTGTCGGTGACCACCGGTCTGCCGGAAACAAAGCCTGCACACAGGGTTGACCCGTTTGAGACAAAAATCTGATTCTTGCCCGTCCCAATGGAACCCAGAGACGAAACCATTGTATCAACTGTCCCAATGCAGAGGTCCACCCCGTCGATTGTCATGGCATATTCTGGTCCGACCAGCTCAGGCAGTTTGTTTCCAATCTTCAGCATTTCGACGAGGCTTCCCCACCAATCTCTGGAGGGAACGTCCACGAGTCCCCATTCCGAGGCTGTGGCAATGTCCTGCACTGGTGTGCTGCGCTCGTTCCTATGGATCTTATTGAAAAGGAAGCCATTAAGGTCGATGAAGTGTGCGGCTTCCTTCAGTTCATCCGGCATATGACTCCTGCACCAGAGTATCTTCTGGGGAAACATCTGAATGTTGAGTGGATTCAGAGTGTGTTTTTTGAAATCGAATGAACTGAATTCATTAAAAAATTCCGAACCCCTGGAGGAATTATACGGTATGCTCAGAAGGGATTCGAAGTTTGAGTCGACGGCGATAAGAACAGGAGCCATGCATGAGAGACCCACCGCAGAAACATTTTCATCTACGATGTGATGAAACTGTTCCCTGAACATCTCAAAAATACTGTCCACATCTATTGCATCAGGTTTGAAAAATCCCTCCGGGTACTGATTCTTTCCAGAATCCACTACTTGTCTTGCCTTGTAATCGTAAATGGTCCATTTCATAGAAGATGAACCGATGTCGATTCCACCGACAAGATGACCTGAGTCCATACATATGCAACTGCTCAAGCGCTGGATTGATGATTTGAAATAAGGCGTCTACTATTTCATACAGACGTTTTGTTAACGACGTGTGCCGTGACTTCCGCAACACAATCAGCCGGTTGATGGATTAACCACACACTTGAGTCCCTTCATTTCCCTGGAATACACCAATGCGTCGTGGACCTTACTCAGTGAAAATCTCTCGGTTATCAGTCTCTTCAGGTCGATGATCCTGGAATTTACGATGTCTGCCGCAAGAATATAATTACCTATGCTAGTGCCTGAAGAACCAGTCATTGTCAATTGATCGTAATGAAGCTCATTCATTGTAAATGGAAGCTGAGAATCCTGTATGGAACCTCCAAAAACCAGTACTCTGGATCCTTTCCCGACTATTTTCTTTGCCTCGATCATCGCCTCCCTGTTTCCAATAGTGATGTCAATCACATCGACACCAGTCCCTTTCAGCATGTCTAAATCTGATTGCCCGTCCAGCACGTTGACGGTCCTGTCTGCTCCGAGCGCTGATGCCATGTGCAGTCTTTCGGCAGAGAGCCCCAGAACAATTACATTTTCGACATTTTTCACTTTCTTGAGCAGCTGAATATGTATAAGCGCGTTTGGTCCGTCTCCTATGACAACGGCGTTTTCAATCCCATCCCAGCTAACAAGGTTGAGACAGTGAAGACTGACCGCCACCGGTTCTATCAACGCACCTTCATCAAAACTGATTTTGTCGTTGAGGTCGTAGACCAGGCCCTTGTTGACAAAATCCTTGTTGATCCTCATAAACCGAGAGTATCCCCCGTCAATATTCACACCAAGGCTTGTCATATCCGGACAGAGGTTCTGAAAACCCTTTTTGCAGACTGTGCACTGCAAACAGGGACTGTCAGCGGCAACGTTAACCCTCTGACCATCATTCAGTCGAGACGTGTTAGATTCGTGTATCACACCCGAAACTTCGTGACCGAGAACAACAGGAGATTTGACTGACGATGACCCCATAAAAAATGCTTTGACATCTGTAGGACAGACACCTACTGACCTGACCTCCAGAATTGCCTCACCCTGAGATACGGCTGGAATTGGGACCTCTTTAAGGACCATATTATGCTTGCCGTAATAAATCACGGACTTCATGAGAATAGCATATCGATACTGATGATAAACCTTCACCGATTCTACCCGAAGATGGGAGCAGCAGGTGGAGTTTATTCCATGAACTCCTCCTTGAGTTTTTCTGCGGAAACAGTTCTCTGGACGTATGACTCACCCAGTGTGTTTGTCTTGTATTTTATCAAGACATAGATGGCGCAGACCAGTATGGAGAGAAGCACGAATATAAAGCCACCAAAGTAAGGTTCTGTCAGTGACTTATAACCCTCATAGAATGAGTAGACAAATAGAATCACAGCGCCTGCGGGAGCAACCACCGATGTCAGAAAACTGCGTAATTTCAGCAAGCTGATCCCTTTCTTCCGCAGGTAGAAGGCGAGGCTGATATCAGGAATTATATGATGCACGAACCAGAAAGCAACAGCCATACTACCCGAGAGAAACAAGGCGTTAAAGGCACCCTGACTCAGGCCATAGAACTTTATCATCAGTGCCTCGTCAGCCACTGTTGCCACTATGCCCAGAACCAGATTAAGCAGGGCGGCGTTGACCGGTATCCCCTTGGACGAAAGTTTTGTGATCTTCTTGGACTTAAAGAAACCGTCCCTCCCCATGGAATAAATCAGCCTCGCGGTGGTCATGCCTGGGACAAATCCGCCAAAAGCCTGACCTACAAGAGCAACTACGATGAACAGGATGGCTGCCGGGATGCCAAGATATGGCAGGTAAGCGGCAAGACCCGGACTCAGCTCGCCTGAAAGTCTTGATGCATTACTGAGCCCGAATGCGACGACTTCTGAATAAATCGCCAGAACACCAACAACCGTCGGAATTATCACTCCAATTACTATTGCCTTCCAGACATCCTTGAATGGCGCCTTTCCCTCTTCTGCAAAAAAGAGCGGAACCCCATATCCGGTATAGAACAGAAATCCGGCAAGTATTACACCAAGAAACAGGCCACTGAGTCCACCTGGAGCAACAGCGGGGTTGAATGCCGCGGCACTGTTGTAGGGAGATTTCAGTATGACTACAGCCGAATATATTACAAGTATCACTACTTGGGCGATGCCTGATATAATAACTGCTTTTGAAGATAGAGAGAGATCCAGCACAGTTACCAAAAACATACCAAACATGAAGATGATGGATATTGCGATAAATGCCCAGATGGGCAAAACTATAGAACTGACGTATGTCAGTGATGAATAAATCACATAAGCAAAAGCCGTTGATGTCAATACATCGAATGAGATGAAATAGAGGAGATTCTGGGTACCAACAAACTTGCCAACAGCACGGCCAAAACCCATCTCTGCGAGACCGTAATAACCTCCGGCAAATGAAGCAATCCTGCTGTATTCAAGCACTGGTATTGTCGCAAGTAAAATTAGCACGGCACCCAGTATCGGAATAAGAGGGGCGGCGAAACCTCCGAAGGTGACGGCAGCGGCTGCGTTTGAAACTGCCATTGCCATAGGATATATGGCTGCAACTGTCAGAAAAACCATTGCCCAGAGACCGACTTTGTCCTTGTGTAGAGTTTCGCTTCCTTTCACTGAACAAATCCCCCGATTCCTGATACTGTAATTATTAGCACGCTTTTAAGCTTTACCAACGTAAACATCCTCGGTGACCAAGATTCGGTTAAATTTAATACACATGCACCTATCGATTCAAATCAGAAGTGAGAGCAATGACTTACGGCAAGTTCCACAGGTTATCAAGATTGTTTGGCGAAAGGGAAAGAATACTGATAATGGCCATGGATCATGGCGTACCGTACGGTGATGTTTTCGGAAGCGAGGGCATTGACGGCCATCTGAAGAAGGCAGTAGGACTTGTTGATGCAGTGATTCTGAATAGAGGCGTAGTGGATACGATAGACGCTTCACTCCTGAATAAGTTTGAACTCGTATTCAAGTTGAATGGCATAACATCTTATTCGTCAGATCCATATGATTTGGTGATGCTTTCTGACGTCGAGCAAGCTGCGTCGTATGACCCGGCTGCGCTGTCTTATGAGATATACCTTGGAGGCAATCATGAGCACGCGAGACTCGGCGAATTAAGCGGCATAATCAGAATGTGTGATAAATTCGACATTCCGCTGATCAGCCATATTTATCCAAACGAGGAAAAGAAGAATCCGGAGATAATTTCCCATTGCATCAGACTCGGGCTGGAACTCGGAACAGATGTTATCAAAACATTCTACTTCAAAGGGATGAAAGAGCAGCTCTCAAGAACCGCCAGACCTGTAATAATTGCAGGCGGGGCAAAGATGTCAAGAGAAAGCGAGGTTCTTGATTACGCCAGGAATGCTGTAAAAGAGGGTGCGGCCGGTATCGCAATGGGCAGGAATCTCTGGGGCTGGGGCGATGCTACTCCTGCTCTGGTCAGAAAGGTATCGGAAATTGTTAGAGGAAAAAAGGGAGCGGACAAGGATGAATAACACATTGCTCAGGTTTTCCAGTTCGCAGTGAGCGAACGCACTTGATGATATGACAGCCACAGTCCAACATTTCGCTGGGGCTTGAGGATGCAGCACACGCCTAGCATCAGCAGGCCAAGAGTGCATTTCACATATTTGTCACACGCTTGCTTGCCGCTCACTCTGATAGGCAGGAAGCAGATGTCCACATGATGATGAATAGGTGACTTGTAGCGATTATCGCCGCGTTTGTCGCCATTTCATTATCTACACAGACGGTGCCTTCTGAATCCCGCCAACGGCCTCTGGGGAGCCGTAAATGACTCCAAGTATAGAAAAGGCACATTGAATGTTCCGCATCTGACAGGCGGTGTCGAAGTAACCATTGATGCGTCCGGCGTAGCGCAAATTACTGCAGAGGGACATTATGTGGCGAGCAACAGACTTTTCCAGCAATGTAAACAACGCCTGCGATATCAATCTGATTCCATCATTCGTTGGAATGAAACCTGTCGAGTCTGAAGCGTATTGCTTCGCGGGCTGGCATGTCGTACTGCATTTCAGGCAGATT
>JAKABN010000110.1 GCA_021796895.1 Thermoplasmata archaeon
CAATGTATCCGCCTCCACGCCACTCTCTATGATGTTGTCTCTGCACTCAATAAATTATGGAACTGTTGCGGTTCTGGAACTCCCGTTTCTGCAGGAAAGCGAAGAAGAGTTTCTGGGCATACTGCTTAAGGGGCCTTCTCCTGTACCTGCTGTGCTTGTGACAGATGAACCGGTGAAATACCTGCGCCATCTCGGCAGGGGAACGGTCAACCTCGTTATGAGGGAACCGGGCTACAGAAATGCTCTCCCTGATGCCATAAAAGATGCCAGCGACGTTGCAAGAGTCATTTCGGAACGCGACGCGCTTGAGAAGAGGCTCCAGGAATATGCCCAGTATCTGGAAATAATAAACAAGATTATGGAGCATGACATAGGTGACCTGAATCAGGCAATACTCACGTTTTCCGAATTGCTGGGAAGAACTGAGGGTAAAGTCAGCAAACATCTCATTGACAATATAATTGCACAGTCCAAAACCGTCGGAAACCTGATCAACGCGTTTTCCAACCTCGCACGCCTTGCGAAGGGAAATATTCAGGAGCTAGCCTTCGGGATACACTCTCTGAAGGACGAAATTACTGCAGGTGTCGCCAGATTTGTTTCGGAGTCCGGCAGCGAATACCGTGTGTCAGTAAACTGTAAGGGAAAGGAATCCGTGCTCGGTGACGCACAGCTTTCCAATCTTTTCGAATATTCCCTCGCGCTGCTGGGCAGCATACAGAGAGAGACGAGGAATTTCGATATCGATGTCAGGGAGGAGACGGCTCTTCAGAAATCTGCCGTAATTACCGTTTCACCCGGAGGAGTACCCAAGCAGAGTATTCCAAGAGTTATGTCGCACGTTGACGACATAGACACACTGCTGAGGGGCAATGTCGACCTCATGGCCGTCATGATATTAACGCGCAGATACGGCGGAAATGCATCCATCGGGACACTGGAAGTCGAGGGGAAGACTGCCACCTTTCTCACAATTCTGCTTCCGCTGAGCGCCTGAACACGTCAGCTGTTTTCTTCGAGGAATTTCTGCACGTCGAGTGCTGACACACACCCCATTCCAGCGGCGGTTATTGCCTGGCGGTATCTGTGGTCGTGAACATCACCTGATGCGAAGACTCCTTCGACGTCCGTCTTACTGCCGTCGTGTATCCTGATGTATCCTTTTTCGTCCAGCGGAAGCTGTCCTCTGAATATGTCGGTGTTTGGCCTGTGCCCGATTGCTACAAACAGTCCCCCGATCGCAAGATTCTCAGATTTCCCCGTGCTTACGTCCTTCAGGACGAGACCGTTGACTGTCTTCTCGCCGGTCACCTCCATAACCTCGCTATTCCAGATGAACGATATCTTCTCGTTGTCGAATGCCTTCTTCTGCATGAATGGAGAGGCGCGCAGTTTGTCTCTTCTGTGTATTATGGTTACATGTGAAGCGTATCGTGTCAAAAACAGCGCTTCTTCCATTGCCGAGTCCCCGCCACCTGCTACTGCCACATGGACATTTTTGAAAAATGCGCCGTCGCATGTCGCGCATCCGGAAACACCCTTTCCCATGAACTTCCTCTCCGATTCAAGATTCAGCCAGAGCGCGCTTGCACCTGTAGCCACTATCACAGCTCTCGAGAGATATTCTTCCTCACGGACCATTATCCTGAACGGTCTCGCGCTGAAGTCAACTGCACTGACGTCGTCATCGACGAAATCAGTGCCGAATCTGGTCGCCTGCTCTCTCATCTTGACCATCAGGTCGGGGCCCAGTATGCCCTCCGGGAAGCCGGGATAGTTTTCCACATCGCTCGTGATCATAAGCTGCCCGCCCGGTGTTCTCCCCGATATCACCAGAGGCTGGAGAAGGGCGCGTGACGCATATACCGCGGCCGTGAGCCCTGCGGGACCGGACCCGATGATTATCACATTTCTTTTTTCCCTGTTCATTTTCTACCGAACGAAGTTAGATTAAACTGAATTAAAAATCTTTGCAGGCGAAATTGCTGTGATCTGCCTGTATCTTCAATGGCCGGGACCTGTTTACACGTCATTTGATTCGGTAAAGACGTCGGTTTACAGTGTGGGAATAAAGGAAGAAGGTCAGTGGCGCAGACATTCGCTTGCATCATCGCAGATTAATCTGCGAATCAGGGGGTCTGTTCCTTTGCCAGGCTGTCCGGCTTTAGTCCACGTCACCATCCAAATCAATTCCGGGAGAGGTGTCCTGTTGTCGTCAATTCGCATCCGAAGGTACTGATAATTTCAGTTGCGGCATCAGTACCATAACTGTAAGTAAGGTGATTAGCACCGAGTGTGATATCCTCTTGGGTCTGAAGACCAGGGGAATGCGCTCATGATTCTTTCAGTGTACCTGCACTTATTGCAACACAAGAATCAGAGTTTGTGCGGCGTTGCCAAAACGCTCTGGTGGTTCAGCGCCCTTCTCCTCGGCACTTTGTACCTCAGCACTTCGTCGAGAGGGTGGCCGAGATAATCACACAGGATGACGAGACGCTCCAGCGTGAACGGCTGGGCCCCGTTTATGAGCTGCCTCACGCTCCATCCTGGATGGACTCGCGACCTGTAGCCCAGTATTCTTCCGAGCTGATTGACGCTGCCTGCCTTCTCAATACCTTCTTCAAGCAGCGCTTCTCTGAAGTCGGCTGCCAGCCATATCTTCTCATTTCGCATCCCATCGGAAGTGCTGCGCAGTTCCGTCACTCCTTCTGCCATGTCTACGCAAAGTTCATGCGCTTTATATGCGAATTTTGGTTCAAGCGTTTGACAGGACAACGAAATCCGAAGTCTTGTGCTTAATTTTGTCATATGATCCAAATGCCAAAAAACTAATGATGACGATGGGATTCGGGAATGTGTCCGTAACAGCAGCTAACGCAGATTCAGCAGGCCGCCCCAGAGACATGTACGCAGTTTACTTCCAGAAGCACGGTGATTCAGGCGTTCTTGAAACGGGACGGCTGCCCGTGCCTTCCCCATGTCCTCACGAAGTGCTGATTCGGGTCGAGGCAACCTCTGTCAACAGACTCGACATCGCAGTCCGGAAGGGTTTCCCCGGCCTGTCGCTGGGTTGGCCGCACATTCCAGGCAGCGACGCAGTTGGCCGGATTGAGAGCGCCGGCACCGAGGTCACGGGGTGTGAGCCGGGACAGAGGGTTGTGATTAACCCGGGCATAGCCTGCGGAAGATGCAACCATTGCCTTTCAGGAAAGAGCACACTGTGCGATCGCTTTGTCATCGTGGGAGAACAGATTAACGGAGCGTACGCGGAATATGTGACTGTTCCCTCCGTCAACATCAAACGCGTACCGGCTGACTTTCCTCTGATAAAGGCCGCTGCGGCTCCTCTTGCATATATCACAGCCTGGCACTCCCTCGTAACACGGGCCGGACTCGAATTCGGCGACAGAGTTCTTGTCTCCGGCGGAAGCGGGGGGGTGTCGACCGCCGCCATACAGATAGCGCGACTGTTCGATGCCCACGTCGTCGCGACCACGAGGGCAGAAGAAAAAGCTGAACGACTCCGCGGAATAGGTGCCTCGGAGGTCATTGTCACAGGCAAACCTGAAGGCTGGGCCAAATCATACATGGCCTCCGGCGGGCGTCCGTTCGACATAGTGATTGACTCGGTGGGCTCAGCGCTGTGGAAGGACAACATGCGACTCCTGGGAAGAGGCGGCAGACTCGTCAACTACGGGAGGACATCAGGTGGCGAAGTCTCCATGGATCTGTCGTTCGTTTTCTGGAAGCAGCTGCAGGTTATCGGTTCCACAATGGGAGATCCTGGTGATTTCGAGACTGTCATGAATCTTATATTCAGCAGAAAGCTTGATCCGGTTGTTGACCGTGTCTTTCCCCTGCGCGAAGCGGCAGAGGCGCAGGATTATCTGGAAGCTTCCAGACAGACGGGCAAAGTGGTGCTGCTCAATGGTGAACGGAATTCTCCGGAGGATCTGGCGGAATAACGAGGCAACAACTCAAATAGAAGCTTCTATGACGCAATCTGTCCTGATATTCCTTTTTGCATTTCCGGCTGCGCTCGTCAATCGTAACAGTATGAAATGACCAAACTCTGTAGCTTTGTGAGAGACATTCGCATTAGTCTGCGCCATCATACGCAGTGCAGAAAGAAAATAAACTTAAATATCAATTGCAACAATCGGAATACAGTGATTCATACGTTTGATGTTGCAGTTACCGAGAAGGCAATTGAGAAGGTTAAAACGCTTATGCCGAAGGAAAACGACAAGCCGGTCTTTCTCAGAGTTTATGTTGCCGGGGGAGGCTGTGGAGGTTTCAAGTACGGACTCAGCTTTGAGAACAAGGCCGACATGCTCAACGATTTCAAGCTGGAAAAGGCCGGCATCAGCATAATCGTGGACAGGGAGAGCGCGGCATATCTCGAAGGCACTGAAATCGACTACGTGGACAGCCTTGAGGGCTCTGGCTTCACATTCATCAATCCGAACGCCAAGAGCACATGCAGCTGCGGTCAGTCGTTTACCGCCTGAAGACTGCTGTCCAGTCCGAGCTTTCTGAACAGCAGCTTTTTCCCCTCTTCGAGGTTGTCGAGGCCGAGCACAAACTCTACCCTGCCGTCCTTCCTGTTGATGATATAGGTCGAGTTTACCTTCACCCTTGATCTGTCGAGCTTCTTCAGAAGCTTGGCGAGGGATCCCGGTTTGTCATCTATGACGACCGTCACTATTTCGTCTTCCGTGAACTCGTATTTTCCCTGATTCAGCATGTCTCTGCACGTCAGTTCATCAGAAGTTATCAGTCTGACCTGCCTCGAATTGGACGAACTGCTCATCGTCAGCGTAATTATGTTTATACCGCTGCTTCCCAGCGTATCTGTCAGTTCGGCAAGCCCACCGTCTTTATCGGTCAGGACGACGGAAAATTCCTTCGTTTCTACCCCTCTGTGGAAGAGTGTTTTCTCTGTATTTCAACTTTCTTTTACTGTTTCCACAGATCGATGCCACTGCTCGCCCATCAGCACTCTCTCCGCCGTCGAAGGATGCGTGGCGAACAGTATTCTCCTCAACAACGGAGGATTGTCATCCATGAGGTTGATGTCGCACAGTCTCTTCTCACCCGAAATGAATGCGACCGGATCTTTGCATGACTCCAGCGAAAACATGTCGGCTCTCCTCTCCCTCCTCCTCGACAGGTAGTTTCTCAGCGGCGCAAGCGCGGCGCCCGTTATCGTGAGCGTTGCGGAGAACAGAAGAAGGATATACGGATCCTCTGGGGAATAGATTGAATGGAATCTAAGTGCCATGCCATAGACGATATAGAGGAGGTAGGCAGAGGCATATGAAATCAAAATCTGAGAGAGCATGGACCTGAATGAGTCACCGGCGAGATAGTGACCAAGTTCGTGAGCAGCAATGCATCTAGCCTCACGCGGGGTGAAAAGCCGGATCAGGTTATCGAAGAGCACGATTTTCTTGTTCTTTCCAATGCCCGCCACAAAAGCGTTTGCCATCCTGGATCTGGAGCTTTCGTTCATTACGTAGATGTCAAGCTCCTCGAGCGAGAGCGATCTGAGCAGTGAAGTAATCTCATGATGCGTCTCGCTTCCTTCGAGCAGACTGAGCTTGCGGAAGAACCGGAGGGCAAGCAGCGGAATGAAGCGGGAATATGCGATTACAAACAGCACGTATGCGGTAGCCGCTAGAAGCCACCAGAAACCGGAAAGCATCATGAGTGCAAAAAGCAGCACCGATGCGCCGGCGGCAACGGCAGCCGACAGGAATAATACCTTCAGACTGTCTGCAAGCCATTTGCCCGCACCCGCCGTCGTTATTCCGTTTCTGCTTCTTATCGAGTGAATCCAGTATGCGAACGGCATGCTCCCGACGTAGAATATCAGGACAAGCAGTGCCGAAAACATTGCGGCGCGCATAAACCATGGAAAGCTCATTAACGCGAAGCCCAGCCATGCTCCGGGGCCCCCGAATGTAACCAGCATCAGGAGCGAAGTTTCAAAGGCGGATGAGACAACCGATGCGCGGAACAGCTTCGCGGACAAAAAGCGTGCTTTCCTCCTGAGCTCAGCATCGAATGTATAGGGATACACTGGCTCGTCCACGGACGCAGCACTGCTCACTTCGGAATCGGTGTCCTTCGTTCGTCACCACACTCTTTCATGCGTGCTCTGGCCGGAAGCGCCCACCACCAGGCGCCCTAAGCCTTCTTCTTTTTAGCCGGCTCTTGCAGTTCCCTGAGCTTGTGCGAGAGATTCAGCGCGGCACTCTCCTTTACCGTCGAGAGCGCTATTATTGACTTTGTCCTGCTGAAATGACCGGATCTTGAGAGCCCGAGTATTATCTCCTCAAGTGTAGCCATGTTCTCTGTCCTGACCTTTATTATGAGGTCCTCATCCCCCGCGAGATGATAACATTCCTGTATATCGGCGATGCTGTTTATGAGGTCAACTACCTTCTGATCGCCCAGCGATCCGCCCGTTTTGAAATAGAGCATTATGAATGCAGTTATGTCGAGATTGACC
>JAKABN010000111.1 GCA_021796895.1 Thermoplasmata archaeon
TTTCACACTCCGGGAGATGTATGAACAGATGGAGATGATGGCCGATGTCGGACCGCTCAAGAAAATCATGTCTATGCTTCCCGGAATGCCGGGCATGCGGACAGATGTCGATCCGGAGGAGCTGCAGCGCCGTCTTTCGAGATTCAGGGTAATAATGGATTCCATGACGTCCGAGGAACTTGACAACCCAAAGATCATCAAGTCGGGCCGGGTAATGAGAATTGCAAGGGGTTCCGGAGTCGAACAGAAGCAGGTCAGAGAACTTCTCAAACAGTACAATCTCTCCAGACGAGCTGTCAAGGGATTCCTCGGAAACAGGCAGATAAGACGTCAGCTGATGAAGCAGATGAGGGACCAGGGCGCTCAGGATGGATGATATCATCAGGCCGGGAAGACGGCATTATGTCGTTCTTTCCCACACTGTTCCCGCCGACGGAGACTTCAGCCTCAACGATCTTCCGGGAAGCGGCGGCAGAGTAGACGTCGTTGCGAGGTGCGTCTCATCCTCGTTGCTCACGTCCAACGGCATAAGGCGCGATACTTCAATCACCGTCTGCCTGTCATCCGGAGCAAGGCCTGTCAGTGTTTCCGTATACGGATCGTCTGTGAGATACCTGAATCCTGACGAGAGATCCACCGCCGCCCTGATCAGAAATGCTCTCGTGAAGTCCTCCGCAGCGGAAGAGGGACTATCGAGTCCGGGCATATATTTCAGCCACCAGACTCTGAGCGATGTGATTGAGCATGCGAAGGAAGGGAGGGAATGTTATCTTCTCAGCGAAACCGGTAAGCCTGCCGGCATGCTCGGAACGCCATCACTTGTGGTGCTCGGCGACCACACGGGTATAACTGTGGAAGAGGAGCTCCTGCTGGAACGGCTGGAATTCATGAAAGTTTCGCTATCCATGCTGAGTCTGCAGTCCGACCAGTGCATCAGCATATCTAACTGGATGATGGACAAAGCGCATTAGAGCCTATGGCCGATCCGCAAAAACAGACACCCCCTGCACGTAATTAAAATAATACGATTGGATTTAGAGAATAGCCTTCCGGCGGTTAAGAGGAAAGTTCAGATGGCGGATCAGGCAGGGAAACCAGGTTCGGGCGAAAAACAGGGCGACTCATATGCTCTTAAGATAACACAGGTAAACCCGGAAGATGATTCAGCATATGCCGTGTCAAAGGCAAAGCACGAAGCCGATATGCACAGGCAGATTGCAAAACTCCGAAACAAGGGCATGAAACACAGGAACAGGGCGTCCAGATTTCTGCTGAAGGCAAGAAAAGCCGATTCCAGAGCCGCAGTTATGCTTCACAAGGCGAATCAGCTGAAGCAGGAGGCTGCTGCGATAATGGAACAGGCAAAGGCGAAGGCGAAGGCTGCCCTGGACCTGAAGAACAACTACTCTTCCGGGCAGCAGAACGGGAAGGGTGTTGACAGCGAGGTACAGAGAACACGTCTAGATCACGAAGAAGCCAAACTCGAGAAACAGGGCAACAACTACTTGGCAAAAGCAGCATCGCTGACGGAGAAGGCAACAAGGCTTAAACAGAAGTCCATAGTGTATCTCCAGAAGCAGCGGCAGCACGAAATCGATTCTGCCCACTACTTGAAGAGGGCTGAAGACATAGGCGGCTCAAAGAACTGAATCGGACGCCGGAATCCCGAGGTCCGGTTCACCCGTCACCATTTATCCGACATCATCTCCGTCCTTCATTGCGGAAAGGACGGTAGCGGGCATTGCGGCACAGTTCTGTAGAAGATATATTTTCTGAATGAAATATGAATGGTCACTGAACAGGAAACGACCGGGGCGAGCAAGCCTCTTCGGGCCCAATCTGTGTGTTCCCATAGTCAGTAACGACGGGAGCAGGATGCCCAATGACTTTGTTGAAAGCGTAGGGAAATATGATGCTGGCACAGAGGAGTGCATGAAAGGGCGGATTTCATCGGTCAAAACCCAACAGTATATTGGCGCTGTTTCAACACTCCATCCAATTAAACAAATCTTATTTATACGAGGATATTAAACGTCATCGGGTGCCCCGAGCGCAGAGAGAGTGGATTCTTGGAAGCCGAAGAGATATCCGTTGATGAGATTGAACAGAAACGGGATTTGCTGAACGTTGAAGCCGAACGCCGAAGGAAGAGCAGGGACGAGCTGAACGATAGCACTAGAGAGTTTGCGGGTCAGAGAGACAAGCTGAATTCCGAAGTTCGCAAGCTCATTGAGGAAGCGGGAGAGCACAAGAGGCACAGGGATGAACTCAATGAGAAGGTGAAGGAGGCAAAAGAACAGAGGGAAATATGGAATCGGAAGTACAGCGAAACCGGCTCCGAACTCGTCGACCTCAGACGGAATATGTCTCCAAAGACAGGCATACCTATTTCAAAGCTGAAGAGGGATCTCAAAGCCCTCGAATTCAAACAGATGACGACTGTTCTCACTCCAGATAAGGAGAAGGAAATTGTAGAGCAGATGTCAAAGGTCCAGTCAGAGATAAAGAAAAGGGAGAAGTCTCTTCAGTCCGATCCGAAATATGCCGAGACGCTGAAGGATGTCAATGAGGCGAAGGAAAAGGCCGAATACTATCACAAGACGGTATCCGTGCTTGCTGAAGAGGCCCAGTCTGAACACGACAAGATGATGGAGCTTTACGATAAGGCGGATGCAGTGAGGCAACAGGCCGATGATTTTCAGGCTAAATTCGTAGAAGTCAAGATCAGGGCCGATGAGGAACACAGGAAACACATAGAGGCGATACATCAGGTCCATGACTTCGACAAGCTGCTGTACGGGATAAGGCAGAAGCAGAGGAGGCCATACGGTGCACAGCAGGACATGGAGAAGGTTAACAGGGAGGCGCAGGAACTCTTCGAACGTTTCAAGAAGGGCGACAAGCTGAGCACCGAGGACATTATGATACTCCAGAAGTCCGGTTACCTGTGAACCGATTGGACAATGATTAAGTACTGTGAATTATTTGAATCAGCAGGATGTTCCAAATGACCGGTGCTCAGCAAACCACACTGTTCCTTCTCCTCGGGGTGCTGATTCCAGGCGTGCTGTTCACCATTTTCGTTATTTATAAAGTGAATATACTCTTCATAATCCTGCTCATGACCTACGCGCTTACCGTCATACTCACGTTTTACAGGAAAGATACCGAGAGCCGTTAGCGGCGGTGGAGTGCTGTCCCTTTGGGTGTCGATATATCCGGTATTATCGAAAAGGCTGAGATAGACATCGGACAGCTGTCGGGAAAGAGAATTGCGATTGACGCCTACAACGCGCTCTACCAGTTTGTTTCCGCAATACGGCAGGCGGACGGGCGTCCCCTGTCGGATGCCGACGGCAGGCCTACTTCGCACCTCATTGGCATACTCCATCGCAACCTGAGGCTCCTTCAGGCAGGCGTCCTGCCCGTCTACGTATTCGACGGTGCTCCCAACAGGCTGAAGTTCGGAACGCTTGAAAAGAGAAGAGAGGCCAAGAACCGGGCGGAGAGCAGGTACAGAGAGGCGATAGAGAAGAAGGACATGGAGCGCGCATACAGTCTTGCGATGCAGACCACAAGGCTCACAGATGAGATGATAGCCGAATCGACCAGGATGCTTTCCCTGATGGGTATACCCTATCTCATGGCACCAGAGGATGGAGAAGCACAGGCTAGCCACATGGCCAGAGAAGGGGAGGTATGGGCAACGGCGTCACAGGATTTCGACACAATGCTCTTCGGCTCTCCAAGAACTGTCCGCAATCTTACGCTGTCAAGCAGGCGCAGAACACCGGGAAAGAGCGGCTTCAGTCAGGTCAGGCTGGAGCTTGTAGATCTGGAATACAATCTCAAAAGACTGGGCCTCAGCAGGGAACAGATGGTGGACATGGCCATACTCATCGGCACCGACTTCAATGAGGGGATTATGGGCATAGGCCCGAAGAAGGCGCTGAAAATCATACTGGGAAGCAGCCGCATCGAGGACACGGCGTATGCAGGCGCACCAGGTCTTGAACAGCTGGATACGGTCCGCAGAATATTTCTGGAGCCTGCGTACACGGAAAATTACAGCCTCGAATGGAAGAGGCCTGACGCCGACGGCATACTGGACTTCCTGTGCACAGAGCACGAATTCGACAGGCAGAACGTTGCGCAGGCAGTCGATTCGCTCAGGGCAATAGACACTGACAGCCAGCAGAGCCTTGACCGCTGGATGTGATTTTCCCGGCACAGGTTTTTGCTGATGACGCTTAAATACATAACTCATCTTCACTACGGCATCGATGGTGCTTTCGATGATAAAGAAAGCTGAAGGAAATTATAATCCAGCGGATGTTGAAGCCAGAGCATACGAATACTGGACTGACAAGGAGATATATGCCAAGCTCCGCAGCATCAGGAGTGAAGGAAAACGCATTTATTTCCTGGACGGTCCGCCGTACACTACCGGAAACATACATCTGGGGACGGCGTTAAACAAGACGCTCAAGGATCTGCGTATAAGATACTGGCGGATGAATGGCTACAATGTGCGTGACCAGCCGGGCTGGGACATGCACGGACTCCCCATAGAAGTCAATGTCGAGAAATCATTCGGATTGAAGTCAAAGAGGGACATAGAGAAGACGGGCCTCGACAAGTTTGTAACGGAATGCAAGCGTTTCGCGCTCAACAATCTCAATAACATGACTCAGCAGTTCATGCGCTTGGGTGTCTGGATGGACTGGGAAAAACCGTATATGACCATATCGCAGCCATTCACCGAGACCGTCTGGCTCATGCTTTCGAGGGCCAGGGAAAAGGGCCTTCTGTACGAGGGGGAAAGGAGCACTCAGTGGTGCTACAGATGCGGCACCGCACTGGCCGAAGCGGAAATAGAGTACGTGGAGAGGAAGGATCCCAGCATATACGTCAAGATGCCGATGAAGAGCGGTGAGGGCTCCCTGCTCATCTGGACAACGACTCCCTGGACAATTCCTGCGAACATGGCAGTAGCTGTGCACGCAGACATGGATTACGCACTTGTGGAGTTCAGGGAGAGCGGCAAACCACCCGAGCGGCTTGTGATACTCGAGCAGAATGCCGAGGCGATCGGCGCCCTCACGAACAAGGAGGAGTACGAAGTCATAAGGTCCATGAAGGGAAAGGATCTGGAGGGAACAGAATATGATTTTCCGCTGGACGGTTTCGCAAAGAGCGGACCTGCCAGCGACTGGAGCTGGAAGGTAATTACTTCCGGAAATGTCGAGACGGGTTACACGGGACTTGTCCATACTGCCCCGGGACACGGACCGGATGATTTCGAACTGGGCCAGAAGTACGGCATAGCAATATACTCGCCTGTCGCTGACGACGGCAGGTACACGGAGGAGGCCGGGGACGCGCTGGCCGGCAAGCGCGTGGTCCAGATGAATGAAACTATCATTGAAGAACTGAGGACCAGGGGTCTTCTCTATCACTCGGGAACGGTTGAACACAGATACGGAACATGCTGGAGATGCAGCACGCCGATTATCTACAGGGCCACCAGGCAGTGGTATCTGAAGACTTCGACGGTCATCAGGGACAGAATGCTTGAAGAAATCAACAGGATTAAGTGGATTCCGGAATGGGCCGGTTCTGCGAGGCAGGCAGAATGGGCCAGAAATCTGAAAGACTGGTGCATATCCCGTCAGAGATTCTGGGGAACTCCCCTGCCTGTGTGGAGATGCGCTTCGTGCGGCAACGACAGGATTGTAGGCTCACTCGGGGAGCTGGCAGGCGGGAAAAATTACAGCGAGGGCATGGATCTCCACCGCCCGTCCGTAGACGCAGTTACATTTGAATGCGAAAAATGCAAAGGAGAGATGAACAGGATCCCGGATGTTCTCGACGTCTGGGTGGACTCCGGCGTCTGTTCATGGGCATCACTGGACTATCCGTCAGGCATGGAGGAGTTCAGCACATGGTGGCCGGGCAAATGGATTGTGGAAGCAGGGGATCAGACGCGCGGCTGGTTCAGCTCTCAGCTCAGCACATCTCTGATCATGTTTGACAGGGCGCCCTTTGAGTCGGCCATGCTGCACGGCTGGGTGAATGACTCCAGGGGAAGGCAGATGCACAAGAGTCTGGGCAATACCATAGACCCGATGGATATTATAAAGCAGGACGGGGCGGACTCGCTGCGCTTCTATTTGCTCGGCTCAAGAGCACCATGGGACGACATGTCATTCCAGGCGGACGGGCCTAAAAATGCAAGGAGGACGCTCAACATACTCTGGAACGTCTATAATTTCGCCTCGACTTACATGGCACTGGACGATTTTTCACCATCTGACGTGGATTGGAGGAAACTCTGGCAGTCCCTCAAGACCGAAGACCGGTGGATACTTTCCAGGATGCAGCGTCTCGTCTCCGACGTCACGGAAAATCTGGAGTCGCTGGAGGTTCACAAAGCCGTGCGCTCCATAGAGTCATTCATTGTGGAGGACCTTTCGCACTGGTATGTCCGCATGGTCAGGG
>JAKABN010000112.1 GCA_021796895.1 Thermoplasmata archaeon
GAGAGGCCCGTTGAAACCCAGCGAGTCCGCGCTTTCAGGAAGTATCATCTCCTTGACAAGGAACTTGAATGCGTCAGCGAAGTTCTGGAAAAATCCTGCCGGACCCACTACCATGGGACCCCTGCGATCCATGAATCTGCCAAGCTCCTTTCTTTCCACATATATCATTATGATGACGTTGACAAGAACCACCACGAGCAGGAACACGGAGGCAATGACCCAGGTGAGCACATAATCGAGGAATGAATTATTACCGAGACCGACAAGGCCGAGAAGCAGAGATGCGATAAAACTGGACAGGGAATAAAGATAATTCAATCCATCACCGATCCGACTCGCCGAGACACATGTCAAGACTTCCCATTATAGAAGGCACATCGGCAAGCTTGTAGCCGCGCAGCATGACGGGCGCGGCCGATACTGTGACGAAGATAGGACTCCTGATTTTAACTCTGTAAGGTCTGTCCGTTCCGTCTCCCTGGACATAGAAAAATGCCTCTCCTCGAGGATCTTCCGTCCTGGCCCAGCCGTCCGCCTTCGGTATGTGCCTCGGGACCTTTCCGATGACTGGTCCGGCCGGCATTTTTTTCAGCGCCTGCCTG
The DNA here is from genome assembly GCA_021796895.1 of Thermoplasmata archaeon. Taxonomy (GTDB): domain Archaea; phylum Thermoplasmatota; class Thermoplasmata; order Sysuiplasmatales; family Sysuiplasmataceae; genus Sysuiplasma. The sequence continues at coordinate 603 of JAKABN010000112.1, forward strand.
ATCAGGCTGCAGCCTTCGCGCATTTCATTGATTCTCACCCTGTATCTGGCGAACACGTCGGATTCCTTCTCGACGCATACATTGAAGTCAAAATCAGCGTACGCCGAGTACGGATCATGAGTCCTCAAATCTACAGGAACACCGGCGGCCCTCAGAGGGGGACCGGTTACGCCGAGATTGATTGCATCGGATGGTCTGAGATAGCCAACCCCCTGCGTTCTTATCCTGAAAACCTCGCTCTCTTCAATCAGGTACTCATACTCGCGAAGTCTCTTCTCAAACAGATCGAGCTGCTTCAGGCACTGATGCGCGAAGTTTTTCGGTATGTCCTGCGAAACGCCTCCGATCCTGGGATAATTGTATGTGAGCCTTGCGCCGCAGAGAGCCTGCAGCATATCTATGAACATCTCCCTCTCCCTCATGGCATAGAGGAATGCGGTGAGATTACCCAGGTCCGTCATGAATGACGCGAGCCACACGAGATGCGAGGCGATGCGCTGTATCTCCAGTGCAACAACCCTGATATATTCTGCACGCGCAGGCACAGCAATGCCAAGCATGTTTTCCACTGCGGAGACATAGACATGGTCCCAGCTCATTGACGCGACGTAGCAGAGTCTGTCGCAGATTGGGACAATCTGAGGATAAGTCCTGTTCTCGCAGAGCTTCTCGAAACCCCTGTGCAGATACCCTATTACCGGCTCTGCGTCCACAATGGTTTCACCGTCGACCTTCACCTTGAGCGTCCAGAGACCGTGAGTGAACGGATGCTGGGGACCCATGTTTATCCACATCTCAGCCATCGGCATCACCGAACTTCCGGTTGTCATCGGACGAAAGCGCCTGAGGCGGCGGTCTCCTGCCCTTATTTTCCCAGTCTATCTTCCAGTGATCCATCAGCTTGAAGTCCTTCCTGAAAGGAAAGAAATCAGTGCCTTCGGGCGTGAGAACACGCTCAAGCTTCGGATGGTTCTTGAACACTATGCCGTACATGTCGTACGTTTCGCGCTCGTGCCAGTTTGCCCCGCCCCAGAGAAGGCTGACGCTCTCCACAGAAGGATCGTTCCTCGGCAGTTCGCATCGTATCTGTATGAGGCATCTGTTACCGTAGGAGCTGATGTGGTAGAATACTTCCCAACTCCGCCTGAGATCGTTGCCGCCCATGCACGTGAGATGATCAAAACCCTGTTTTTCCTTGAGATACGTGCAGAACTGGAGAAAAATCTCTCTTGGAACCTTGTTTGCTTCGAGTCTGTGAGTTGTCTTTATCCTGACATCGATATCAGGAAAGGCAGATTTGATCTCACCGGCAATCGTCTCCATGCTCCTGACGCCAGTCCTCCCCAACTCTGAATAGTTCTCATTCTTTGCGGCAACGATCGTTGGTGTGGACATATTATGTGCCTCAGCGAGGTATCATGAATTTTTCTTTCTCGCCTCTTATCTTGTCCTGCAGTTTCAGTATGCCGTCAAGCAGCGCCTCGGGTCTTGGCGGGCACCCCGGAATGTAGATGTCGACAGGAAGGAACGTATCGGCTCCCCTGACAATGTTGTACGAGTCCCACCATGGGCCCCCGGATATCGTGCACTCACCCATGCAGATGACCCACTTGGGGTATGGCATCTGTTCGTACAGCCTCGTAAGAACCGGCTTCAGTTTCATGGAAATCCAGCCGTTGAGAAGAAGCACATCGCACTGCCTTGGAGAATTCCAGAATATCACGCCGAGTCTTTCCACATCAAATCTGGGAGCTGCCGCGGCTGCCATTTCCATCGCGCAGCATGCTATGCCGAAATGAAGAGGATACAGTGCATTCCTGGCAGCCCAGTTGAAAACCGTTCCCGTGAGCTTGTTCTGCCTTGTGTGAGTTGCCTCCTGGCGCTGTTTCACCATTTCAGCCACCTCGCCGCTCCATTTCATGAAGGTATCGTGCGACATGGCTATTGCGCTCGGAGCGTTGGGCTGATTCCTGCCCTCTGCAGTCATCTTCAGATCCAGATAACTTCCTCCTTTTTCAGCGCATAGAGTATGCCTACAGTAAGAATGGCGGTAAACAGGAACATCATCAGCTTCGCCTCCAGCTGCATTGTAGTCAATGTGTATGCCCAGAGTGCTAGAAAGACCGTAAGCACATCGGCGATGACGAATATCAGTGCAAACATGTAATACTGAAAATGAAACTGAATTCGTGTATCGCCGATCGGCACCTCACCGCATTCGTACGTCGTGTCCTTGAGCGGCTCGCTCTTTGAAGGTCGCAGCAGGGAGGAAAACAACAGGCCGACAATTACAAAAACTATTGATATGACTGCAAAAATGAAGACTGGAACATACGGCCCGTAATTCATGATTTTTCGATTAGGATTGACTCTTATAAGTATATTTCGACCTTGTCAATTTTTCCTTGACCGGCCGATACATCAACCGCAGCTGTTGCTGCTATTTGCCGTGGTGCTGTTTAACATGAAAATTGTTTCCTGCTTTGTGCAGAAAAACGCCTTTCGGAGACCTCTTCCACATTGCGTAACAATTGTATGTGATTTTGAATGATACGTCTGCAGTGCCGTCATAAGTTTGCGACGAAGGGCGTAAAATTCGAATGCGTTCTGAGAATCGTGCCAAAATACATCCCTGAATTTTGCGTGAGACGCCGATTGGGGCGATCGTTGCTTAAATCAGTCCTCCAGGGTCTTCGGTTCGTTTATTTTCACAAGCATCACGACTGCACCGAAGAATACGGGAATGGATACGACGAAAGGCAGGATTGGCTCAATGGAATACAGATAACCCCCTATTATCTGGGCTGGTATCGAGAGAAGCAGAGGCAGTGCGCTGAACATCGCCATTATCCTTCCCCTCATGATGCGCGGAACCAGATCCGACTGCAACGAGGTGAGAGGCGGACCAAGGAGCGCATTTCCGGTTCCCCCAACTACGCTCCATGTGACGAGTTCGTCCATGTCCTTTGCCTTTGTGAAGAACAGCTGGTTGAGTGGAACAGACAGTGACGACAGAATCACGGATTTCTTGAGACCAAAACGCTCGACCATCCTGGCTGCCGGAAAGAGGAGCAGCATTATGACGAATGCGGAAAGTCCTACCATGATGCCGTACAGATAAGGCGGAAAGTGCAGTGACTGTATGAAATACAGGACAGAAAACGAAGAAGTGAGGCCAACTGCGAAAGCGGCAACCGTCGAATAGGCCAGAAGGAACTTTGCATCTCTTCCTGTTCTGCTGAGTGCGATTCGCGTATCATGGAAAAGTGATTTCCAGAAATGCATGAAACCGGGCGTTTCATGAACGATATGAGTCTCCTTGAGCTTCATGCCACGGTAGCTGATGGCAAGAAGGCCGAACGTTCCCGCAATAAGAAAGGAGTAGCGTATTCCTTCCAGATTTCCAAAATACAGTATCATGAGACCGCCCAGATATGGCGAAAATATGGCTGGTATAGTATTCACAAACGAATATGACGCGATGCCCCTGGGTCTCATTTCAGGTTCCATCGATTCCGTAAGGGATGTTGTGAACAGCGGGCCGTAGATACCTGAAATGGAGCCGATCATCACCGGAATGTACAGCCAGAATGCCCCGGGCACGACAAAATAAATAAAATTATTGACAACACCAACGAAACTGAAGAGAATTATTGCCCTTTTCCTGCCCCAGACGTCCCCGACATAGCCGCCGATGAGCTGTGCAACGGCTGTGACAAGAGAGGTTATGGCGGCAAAATAGCCTATGAGAATTGCCGAAGCGCCTATCGAGTAGTAAAACAGGGACTGATATGGCGACGCCATCGCGCCGCCGATGGACCAGACGGCTGATGTGATAGTGAGAATCCAGGCATTTCCGGGCAGATAGAAATGTCTGTTGAGTCTGTCCTTTGCCGTTCTGAGGATACCCGGCCTGAAAGTCGCCGCAGAATCTATCTTTAAAGTATACAGTGGCTCCGAACCCATTCGAATCAATTTGCCGTTTTTGCTTCCATCAATGGAGGCAGTATATATTGGTAACACAGTGAATTTCACTGTCGGTGCAGTGCTGCGCAACCTGTGTCACTCGAGCTGCACAGGTGGCCGCCGGCCGGTGTGCCAATATCCTGCCCGGTGAAATTCACGGATATTCCAGGTCATGATTGTCGTGAGAATGGAGGGCCAGACATCCATATTGCCTGCCACAGTACTCTGATTATCAAAGCGAATGTTTTTTCAGATTAGCTTTTAATGGAAAGCAACTCGCTGCTGACGTCATGAAACGATTATCCACCCGATCGGATACTACCGAAAGAGGGCCCGTCGTAATTGAAGGTTTTCCGGGAATAGGTGGAATATCATCTATAACCTCAAGATACATCATAGATTTCTTCAATCTGAGGGAAATGATGCCGCTGGAACTCGAATCGATGCCGCCGGTCACGATAGTGCGAAAAAGCAAACCTGTACCTGCAGTTACGGTTCACGGTGGAATACTGCCCAACGGCACAAAGATAGCGGTAATACATTCCGAAATACCTGCTCCGGAAGCCGGAGTCAGGAAAATTGCCAGTGAGATAACCGAATGGGCGAAATCCATAGATGCTTCGCTCATCCTTTCGCCACAGGGAATGCTTGTCGAAAGGGAGGACGGTGTTCCAGACGAGATGGCGATATACGGTACCTCTTCGTCAGAAGACGGCATGGGAATGCTGAGAAATGCGGGAATCGAGATTATGGAGGAAGGTGTCGTCTCCGGTATTCCCGGATTGCTTCTGTATGAAGGTGCGAAACGCAAGATGACCACGGTGGCGCTTCTCGCCGAAGCCAGAACGGGAGCAGCGGACACACGCTCTGCGGCCCTGATGATACACGCGGTGGACATGCTCTGCCTGAAGAGCGGGATGGACTGCGAACCCGTGTGCAATCTGGCCGTTGAGGCGGAAACTGTCAGGATCAATGGTCTCCATACAGAGATGAGAGAAAAGAGGCTCATTCCGGGCACTGTCTACCGTTGACGCATCCGAACTGAATCATTCGTCCTGACCAGGGACGAGGTGCTCTGCATAATGCTCAAAAATTTTGTCATATTTGCCTCCGGCCGCAGCGGTCGTCTCCTCCACCCATTTCTGCACATCCTCTTTGGGCGTCTTCTTCAGGCATTCGTCGCACCACCACCCGAGAATATAGAGATTCTCAGTATGGAAGAACTTGCCCTTCGGGTGATCGTCATATTTCAGCTCGCCGCATCTCACGCACTTCTTTCGGACTTCAGTTCCCAACGCGATACCCGTCACAGAAGATTTGCGAGTGGTTATTAATATTTACGGAATCGCAGCCAATGCGCTCTTTTTCACAATACAATATTTTTTATATAATTATAATTAATGAAAAGATTTAAGCTTAAGACTATCATCACGACTTTTGCCTGAGTGATATGGAAATTCTGGAGTATGATTTGATAGTTCTTGGTTCCGGTCTCGGCGGGCTCACGACCGCCATTCATGCCAGCCTTAAGAGTAAGAGAAAACTGAGAATTGCGGTTGTCACAAAGCTGCATGCAATGAGAAGCCATTCGGTATCCGCCGAAGGAGGCATTTCGGGCGTTCTGTATCCCGAGTCAAACAAGGATTCCAAGGAACTCCATGCATATGACACAGTGAAGGGCTCCGACTATCTCGCCGATCAGGACGCTGTTGAACTTCTCGTGGATAAAGCACCGAATGAGATAAGGTTCTACGATCATATAGGTGTGGCATGGAACCGCAATG
>JAKABN010000113.1 GCA_021796895.1 Thermoplasmata archaeon
GTTTGTGGAATAGTATGAAGGCGGCGGAAAATGAGACCCCAGTAATGAGACCTGCGCGGGCCCGGTGTGATTTACCAATGGGACTACCTTGGAGTTGTTAATTAACAGTGCATTCGGGCCGACGTCCGGAAGGATGTGCCATGCGGAGGACCGCGCACCCTTCACTGTTGAATTCGAATTGATGTTAACTATGAGGTTGTATGCAGACACCACTTGTGTTCCCTATCCATACAGTTCTGTACCTGCGGGATAAATGACGCGGCGGCTCGCGGCCGTTCCCTGGTATCCGGTGTAGACGGCAGCGATAAGCACGACAGTAACTGTAATTATGACCAACACTGTGATTAAAGTTTTTTTGAGTCCGTACACAATTTTCACCTGTGTAATAATCCGTTGTGAATATTTGCATTCAAAGCGCATATTGAGCAAATGGCTTCCAGTCCGGAAATACCCGTTTGGTGTTGCACATCGGGCACCGCCAGTGGGAAGGACACGGTCGCGGGCCACAATCCCTCGACAGCGAATAATATAAGAAGTATTCTTAATGAATTTTTCGTGGGAATCAATATTTCAAAGGGAAATAGAGTATATGGTTGTTTCTTTGACTCTGTTACGTCATATACGGATGACGTAACAGAACACGCCGTCTCGTACACGAATTCAATATCAATCGGCTCTTATCACTTCTTCCAGTCAATCGTCAACCTAGCAGAACCCTTCTGCGCCCCAACGCTCAGTCTTCTGAAACCCTCGTGCTGATAGTGATTTAATAGAAGTTGCGGATAAGGCAACGGGCATGAAAATTGAGCACATCGCTTAAAACACATCTGGATGAACTGCTGAGCCTGAGTATTTCGAACGGTTCTTTCCCCGGCGCTGTAGCATTTGTCTCAAAACACGGGACAGTCGAATACAGGGGAACCTTCGGCAGATCGTCGATAGTTCCGGAAGAGATTCAGATGCGGGAGGAAGCTATTTTCGATCTTGCGTCACTGACGAAGGTCGTGGCCACAACGCCTGCAGTACTGCAGCTCCTTGAGAGAGGGAAACTTTCTCTCTCCGACACGGTTTCAAGCTTCTTCGGTGATCTGGACTGGAGCAACGGAAATTCAAAAGCGACTGTGGAAGACATGCTATGCCATACCTCCGGCTTTTACGGCTACTATCCATTTCACAGGCAAGGGGCAGACAGCGACACGATCCTGAGGACCATCGCTTCAATGCCGCCGCTGTATGAACCGGGAAAGGGCGAAATTTACAGCGATCTGGATTTCATTCTGCTCGGCAAGATCGTCGAGAAGGTGAGTTCCAGACCACTGGACGTCTATTGCAGGGACAATCTCTTTTCCCCGCTTGGAATGAATGAGACATTCTTCAATCCGCCTTCATCGCTCAGTGGGCGTTTCGTCGCTACTGAAGTATACCCGGAGCGCACTGGATTGGGCAGAGTGCACGATGAGAACGCCTATTCCATGGGCGGAGTTTCCGGTCATGCCGGTCTCTTCTCCACTGCAGCCGATCTGCTGAAATACTGTTCTGCCGTAATTGGCAGGGGCGAGTTCCGAGGTAAGAGAATATTCTCCACACGCACCGGGGAAGAGATGGTGAGACAGAGGCGCCCCGGTATTGGGGGTACTTACGGCCTGGGATGGCAGCTGAACACCGGAACATACGTTGGTGCTTTCGGCGATATGTTTCCGCTCTGGAGTTTCGGGCACACGGGCTTCACTGGAACTATGCTGTGGATGGACAGGAAGAGCGGCGTGTCTTCGATACTGCTGACGAATCGTGTTCATCCGAATAGGAACAATCACGCGATCCTGCGATGCAGGAGACTGTTCAATAATATCGTCGCGGGGGAATTGATAGATTCCTGACAGGTGACGGACAGACAATTGGAAGGAGCGCTTAACATGGTTGCGAAGAACGGACAGGCAAAGGACCTGATCGGCAGATCCATGACAGGAATCGCATTCCCGTCAGCGCATGCCTACCTGAATCAGAAGAGGCTCTTCACGCCCGCATCCAATACGAAACTGTATACCTCATGGTTTGCATGCAAGTCACTTGGAGAGGACGCGACTTTCCATTCAGAGTACGCCACGGTCGACGGCAGACTGTACTTCAGGCCGCTCGGGAATCCGCTGCTTGATGAATCAGGAATGGCGGAGGTAATAGAACAATGTGAAGGCATGAAGATCAATGAAATAGTGCTTGAAACCGGCCGCATCCGGGCCGCCCGTTATCCGGACACATGGAATTTCGGCGACAGAGGACAGTCGTGGGGCGCCCCTGTTTCCGACGTGTGTTTTCACGAGAATGCGCTGAGTGCAACTTTCGACGGCACGGATACTCCTCCAACTGAACTGTCTCCTGCAAGTACCGTTCACTCCTTCTCTTTTTCAAATTCTGTCAGGGAACCGCAGATACGCGAGCGAACTGTCCTGCTTCCTTCCGGTTTCAAGGGAAGATTCACCTTCGCAATACTGGAACCGGAGGATTTTCTTCTGCACTGGATTTCGGAGCGCCTGCCGGGAAACGGCGCGCGCAGAAAACTGCGCATCGGCAGGTTCAGGGGGGAGCCTCAAACTGCGGCCAGGTGCACAATGACACGTGTGCTGGGCCGCCTGAATAAGCTTTCCTCCAACATAATCGCCGAACTGCTGCTGCTGCATGCGGCCAGACCTGCAGGAAAGGACGCTTCGACGCTCGAAGCTTCCTCGCTGATGTGCTTGTCTCTGGCGGCATCGGGTATAACCGACACATGGCTGTTCGACGGTTCAGGTCTTTCGCGGGGCAATCTGGTCTCACCGGCTGGAACGGTCAAGCTACTGCGAATGCTGGCACATTTCCCTTCTGTTGTTTCATCCCTTCCCGTTGGCGGCACAGACGGTACGCTGAAGGAGAGGAAACTCAGCAGAAAAATCAGGGCAAAGACAGGTTCCCTCGGAGGAGTTCAGGCACTTTCCGGTTATGCTGGAGAGGATCCTTTCTCAATTATGGTGAATCATTTTCCCGAAGTCGACGGCGCCGACGATGCAGTCAGGAACTGGATTGACGAGCGCATAATGTCACTGGCGCATTGACCTGTGCGGCCGTCCGGAACACGATCACGCGCCGGAGAATATCTTTCTTCCAGCACCATAAGTCTCCTCGACATGCATCTGTTCATCCAGCAGTACCAGGTCGGCCCTCATGCCACAGTCAATGAGCCCCCTGTCTGTCATGCCAAGCGCGCTGGCCGGATTGGATGTGAGCATGGGAATCACCGTCTCGATGTCAACCGGTGCAAATGAGCACATATTTCTCAGTGCCTGATCCATCGTGAGCGTGCTGCCTGCAAGTGTCCCGTCGTCCAGTCTTGCGACACCTCCCTCGGCCGTGAAACTGAACGCGTCTGTCCTGTATCTTCCGTCTCCCGCATTCTGAGCCATGATCGCATCTGTTATCAGTATGATCCTGTCCGGTGATTTTGATCTGAGCAGCAGGCGTATTCCTCCTTCCGAAACATGTACCATATCTGCAATGAGTTCGCAGTAAACCTTATCCGAGACCAGTACAGCGCCGACTGTTCCCGGCTTCCTGTGATGAAAGAGTCCCATTGCGTTATAGGTGTGATTGGAAATGCTGACACCCCAGTCGAATGATTTCATCGCAGTTTCAAAAGGTGCCAGAGTGTGCCCTATCGATGTCCTTATGCCGTTTTCAGTGCAGTATCTCACAAGATTTTCCGAACCTTCCAGCTCAGGCGCAACGGTAACTAGCGAAATGCGATCCCCAGATGCTTTTGCATACGCCATCAATTCATCGACATCGGGTTTTCGCATGAACGACGGATTCTGGGCACCCTTCTGCAGAGGATTGATGAACGGCCCCTCCAGATGGAATGAATGGGCATCTGCTCCTCTTCCAGGCGTCTCAGGCAATGAAGCGAGAGCCTCAATTATCGTTTCACGCGGCGCGGCCGCAGATGTGGGCAGAAAAGTGGTAACGCCATTGGCGGCCATGCCCTCAGACGCTTTCCTGATGGCCCCCTCTCCCTCGAGAAAATCTCTGCCGCAGCTGCCGTGGACATGTATGTCAATGAAACCCGGAACGAGCAGACGTTTTCTGCGACTGCCTTTGTTCCGGACTGCCGGACCGTCAAAATCCAGCGACCGGATGACGCCGTTTGCAAATGTCACCGAGCCGTGCTGGAAGTGTCCTCCGGGGCAGTATATGTCTACATCGCTTATTTTCATCAGACATGCATTGCGAAGACAGATATTAATCTCTCACGAAAGCCACAGGCAGCAGCCTGCATTGCCCAAATCCGAAAATTAATAAGATGCAGTTCGCAATTGGGCGTGCATGGCCGACAGAAAACTCGGGCTGCTGTTCCAGGTGGCTCTGAAGGGAAGAGACCTTGAAACAAACAAACGGTTCCTGAAAAAGATAAGACCATGGTCTATCGTCCTTTTCTCGGACAATTTCAGCACAGCGGTGGAACTCAATGAACTGATAAACGCAGTATCGCACTTCTACAGGAGTGAACTTTCGATGCCTGCCCCTCTTTTCTCGATTGATCAGGAGGGAGGGAACGTGATAAGGGCCTGGGACATACCCTTCCCTCCGTCAAACATGGCCGTCGGTGCCACAGACGACGAAAAGCTGGCTTATTACAGCGGCCTTCTGTCCGGATACCATCTGATTGTTAACGGGGTGGGCTGGAATCTCGCTCCTGTGCTCGACGTCAATGACAGTCCCGCCAATCCCATCATAGGCATACGCAGTTACGGTGACGATCCTGATTTCGTCTCCCGCATGGGAAATGCGTACATACGCGGCCTGAAGGCCCAGGGATGCCTCTCGACCGCCAAGCATTTTCCCGGTCACGGCTCAGTCAGTGTGGACTCGCATATAGACCTGCCAGTTGACGAACGAGCCGCGGATGAAATTCGACGGACTGCTCTTCCTTTCGCTGCTGCACTCGAGTCCGGCGTGGACACTGTGATGGTGTCACACCTTTACTACCCCTCCCTCACCGGAGAAAAGGACCTGCCCGCAACGCTTTCCGTGGAAGTCATAACAGGGCTGCTCCGAAATGAGATGGGCTGCAACGTTCCTGTTCTTACCGACTCACTCTCGATGGGTGCGGTAAAGAAACATTTCCCGCCATCGGAGTCTGCTCTCATGGCGATAAGGGCCGGAGCGGACATAATCGAAGATACGGATCAGGATGATGTGGATGAAATGTACTCTTCACTGGAGGCGAAAGCCGCTTCGCTGGATTCGATTCTCTCTGCAGCTTACAAACGCGTCGAAAGGCTCTTCGGTGAACCGCGAGCCTCCGTGCCTCCATCCGCTGAGACACTGCAGCACCTGATTCGATGTTCGGTCACCGCACTCGGACCCGGGACTCAGCCGTTCGTCCGGGCCGACAGGAGATGGGCGGTGTATGACTGCGAAGTCACGGTCGGCGGAAGGAAATTCATGCCGCTGTCGGAAGCGCTGGCAGAGCTTGGAATTGATCATGTCGGCGGAGGAGAAGATACAGCCGGACTGCCGGCTCTCGTTCTAATGTACGGCGAACATCTGAAGAAGCACAACGATATCTCTTCCATAAGAAAGAGGCACAGTGAACTATACGCCATAGGCGCAGGCACTCCTTACGACGCGTACGCCGTATCGGGCATACCATATTTCACCGGATATTCGCCAAACGTTCAGAGTGTGAAGGCATGCCTGGAGGCACTTTTCGGCATCTTCACTCCACGGGGGAAGGTGCCCGTCAGCCTCAAATCATTCTGATTGAGGTTATGTCCTTCTTCAGCCGCCTGGCGTAACTGTCCCGTCCGTTCAGATCTGTGATGCTGACTCTCTGATTGTGGAGATTTGCATGTATGAGCTTCCCGCCCCCCATGTGTATTCCCACGTGCCCTGGAAAGAAGATCAGATCTCCGGGATGCGACTCCCGGAGGGAGCCGACACTGCTGCCAAGCTTCTCCTGCATGTCTGCGTTCCTCGGCAGCCTGATCCCGTTGAAACCGAAAACGCGCTGTGCCAGTCCGGAGCAGTCGATGCCGAGTTCGGTTACACCGCCCCAAAGATAAGGCACCCCGAGATACCGTTTTGCGAATTCAATTCTGTCTGAGGAATAACCGGCCGGCCTGTAGAATTTTTTCGCTATGCCCAGGCGCTCAATGTCATTGCCGGTGAGCATCGAACCGATCGGAAGCAGCATG
>JAKABN010000114.1 GCA_021796895.1 Thermoplasmata archaeon
GAATTCGGACTGTCAGGCATGACCATGTTTCACGAGGAACTTGAACAGATGGTCCGCATCGGCTTCTTCTTTGTGGTGGGTATGCAGTTTTACGGAAATATGCTGTCGCTGTATGACGGCGGCGCCTTCCTCAACAACGGCATTCCTTCGCTGTTTGTGCATGTCGGCGGCAGTCTGCCTTTTCCCGGAGCTATCGAGAGCGCCGTTCTTGTGGCCGTTTTCTGGGTCACGTTCCTACTGCTCAGGAAGATTGTCGGTTTTGTCGGCCGGACGGCGATTTTCAGGAAGAAGGCGGACAGGAAGGACAGGGGTGTCGTCAGAATTGTCGAAGCCGCACTCCCGAGAGGCGCAACAGCGGTTGCTGTTGCATCGCTGATGCTGTCTTCTGGTGTCCCCTACTCCGGCGTCATCTATGACCTCGTTATGATCGCAGTTTTCGTCTCGATCTTTGAATTTCTGTACTACTCTTCGGGAAGAAAATATGTGCAGAGCGCGGTTGCCGCGATCACCACGTGAATCGCAAATGCAGCGGTCTGATTTCCGACGAAGCTTACCGGCAATACGCCCTGAACATCTGACGGCATGTGACAATTCGCGGCGGCATCCCGTCGAATCTCGCCGAATGCTCTCCCTCATGAAGTGTATTGATAATGCAGAAAAAGACAATCATGGAGAGCCTCGAATTGAATGACATATTGATGACGGCCGGTTGGCCGGACGTCATTTCGAGCAATGCTGTGAGCAACCTGCAGGATTGATATGGTATCCACGCATGCAACCTCACTGCTTATTAGTGTGAAGTGTTTAGTGGAAGACATCAAACTGTTTCCAAATGAGAGGGGACAAAGTTATGAAACAGAGATGGAAATATCTGATTAGCGCGATGATGGTAGTGCTGTTTTTATCTTCCACCACGGTGTATGGTGGTCAGCGCCCGTCCGCAGAACTGATCGCGAGACAGAACACATCTGGCAGCGGCTCCGGCGTCTGGGTGCAATCCAGACATCCCGGCATGGCAATGGATGCTCCCACTGGCACGGATGGAGGCGGCCCCGCCATTCCCCGGCCGTCCGGCACCATTGTCGTGGTACCGGTCTATAATGCGTTCGTGTCACACAACACAACATCGGTCGTAGTGAATGATTCTGTAACATTTCCTGGCGGATCGTTTTCCAGAATCACGGTCACTTATTTTGACACATATGTGAGCAATCCGTTCGACACGAGCTTCATCGTGGAAGTAAGCAATGTGCAGATCATGGCTGGCAACACACTGGAGCTGGAGAACACGTCCGTCACGGAAAATGTGACAGGCTATTACTCAATCCTGCACGGGAAAACAAGCGTTCTGGTGACATGCCCGCAATTCAATCCCGGATATTCCTCATATCTTTCCGTCTGGTTCACATTCTACAGCGGCACGAAAACTCCTCAGCCTAATGTCGTGCTGCCGGCGTTTACATCTGCCGGATTTCCTACCCCCAGGAATGCGTTTCCGGTCAACGTGGCCATTCCTTTTAACGTATCGAAATACGCCAACGTGACATTCCCGTCCAACGTAACAGGTGCCTACATCAACTTCTACGAACAGCAGAACGGAAACGACGAGTTCTGGTATACGTTGCAGCCGCCATTCAGGGAATTCAGAATATTCATCAACGGAACACTGATAGGCACTGTTCAACCGTATCCGAATATACAGACAGGCGGCGGTGATCTGTTCCTTTGGCAGCCGATACTCGGAATAGGTGCCGAGCTGTATCCGCCGCATGCCATACCGCTCACACCGTATCTGTCGCTGCTTCATGGAACAAAGACGGTCCAGATACAGATCCTTCAGGACGAAAACCTTTGGATCAGAGTGGCGCTTAATTTCATGCTGACGACGGGCAGCCCCGTGAGATCCTCCAGGCCCACGACCTCGCTTCACTTTCTCAACAGCTATGTGCAGTCTCCGTCTACCAATGCCACCACTGAAAGTATACCGTCCTCCGCGGCATATCTGAATGACAGCGAACTGGTCAGCGAAATATTCACGTCGCACGGTTCGCAGCAGACCGGCGCCTGGAACAACGCCAGCATATTGATGAAGATGGTGACGTTCCGCGCGAACTCCACAATATTCGATCCAAGCTTCAACATAGTCGAGTCGACGCCATACGGGACCGGACTGGTGTATCATCAGAATTTTGCGATGAGCGAGTACATCAACACAACATATCGGACAGACAACACCTTCAGGGGAGGGATGCACGGACGAACAACTGTTCAGATAGTCACAACCGTGCAGAAGAGCGAATACATACAGGTCAACGGTACAGATGTTTTCGATATTCTGTTCACGTCGCCTCTTTCCGTGCTGATTGGCTTCAACGTCACACAGGTGCGAGACATCACAGTCATGACAACCATGTCGACGATAACGCAGTCGGGTTCCTTCAGCACCTCCTCGACGGTGGTGAACGATACCGTCGTTAACGGCTCAGGCGCGTTCCTCGGGACGCTCAACTCGGAGTTTGAAATCACGTCGCTGATTTTCAATCATGCCTACACGCAGAAGATAGTCAACTCGCTTGCACTTGCAGACGGCCAGGAGATTTCGTCATTCTATCTGAAGGAGATAGCCGTAAACGATTCACTGACAAGCAGAAACGGCACGATGATATATTATCTGGAGCTCAGGACCTGAAGCAGTTGCCTCTTCCGCTTCAAGTGCCTTCAAACCTTTTCCTCTATTCCCCTGACATCCTTACTCTCTCCCCTGATGTCGCTCCTTTACAGGGTTATGTCCGAGTCCCTGCCCACGATCATCTTTGACGCCTTCTTAAGGCTGTCATTTTTCTTAATCGTGCACGATGTGCCAATGATGCTCTCGTAAAGACGCATCTCTCCCCTGCCGTCAATCACACATCCGTCCATTATGATGGAGTCTTCAATCTCGACACCCTCAACACTGCAGTTGTTGCCTATGCTGGTGTTCGGACCTATGATGGACGATTTTATCTTCGTTCCGCGGCCTATGTGGCACGGTCCCTTGATCACCGTTTTACCGTCCACGGACGAATCCTCCATTATACGCACCCTTCCGACAATGTGCTGTGACGGTATGTCGTCCGCTACCTGTCTCTCGATGTCGTCAAGCACGAGCCTGTTTGCGTCGAGTATCTCCTCCATCGTGCCAGTATCCTTCCACCATCCCTTTATTTCGTGATAGCCCACGGAGCGACCGCCGTCTATCAGTGCCTGAATTGCCTCGGTTATTTCCAGCTCTCCCCTTTTCGAAGGTTTCAGCTTTTCTATCACTTCAAATATGGACTCCCTGAGGAAATATACGCCGACCAGCGCAAGGTTCGTTCTCGGGTGATTCGGTTTCTCAACGAGTCTGACCAGTCTTCCGTCCTCGAGTTCGGCTATGCCATAACTTTCCGGTTTGCTCACTCTGCAGAGCGCCACCAGTGCATCGAACTTTCCTTCCTCGAACGAATCCTTGAGCCGGGCGAGACCACTGTGCAGTATGTTATCGCCGAGGTATACAACGAACGGTTCACCACCAGCAAAATTGCGTGTCAGCCCGACGGCATGAGCAATGCCGAGAGGCTCAGGCTGATGCGTATATGTTATGGAAACATTCCATCTTGAACCATCGCCGTAGTAATCCTTGACTGCGGCTGCGCCGACGCTTCCGACTATGATGTTTATCTCCTTTATTCCGCACGCAATCATGTCTTCAAGGGCATACTGACTCACGGGCTTGCCCGCAACCGGAAGGAGCTGCTTTACTTCCGTATGTGTTATGGGCCTCAGCCTGGTCCCGCTTCCGCCGTGAAGAAGTACGCCTTTCATCGGCCGCAAAACGCAGTTGTGTTTAAAAAACACTCCTATGTGCCGCTGCCGCCGGCATTTTGCACCCGGCTCTTCGAAAGCAGCCAGGCAACGGCATCCCGGGCCGGAGTGTACGCCACTCCTTCGGAAAGCGACTTCGCGACGGACAGCGATGAGTCCCGCGGTCTGCGGGCTTTCCAGCGCATACCTCCTGTCGAAGCCATGGTAATGAGCCGGACATCGAGACCGGAAGTCTCGGCAACGAGTCTGGCAAATTCATATCTGCTCATCCTGTCCCGGGACGTGACATGATATATGCCGGAGCAGCCCCTGTGGCACAGCCTGTCCAGTGCTCCTGCCAGATCTGGCAAATATGTCGAAGTGACAAACTGGTCGGCCACCGCCTTCACTTCACCCGACTCCTTCAGCACATCTACGACGTAGCTGAAGAACTGTCTCCTTCTTCTCCCCCTCTCCTCGCCGTATGGTGTCGAAATCCTGACAATAAGAGAGTCCCGCACCTGAGACGCGGCAGCTTCCCCGGCCAGCTTGGTCATGCCGTATGTATTGACCGGGCCGGTGGCATCGTTCTCGGTGTAATTGCCCTTAGAGCCGTCGAAAACATAATCGGTCGATATCTGAACGAGCTTGAAATGCAAATCTCGTGCGACCGATGCAATATTCTTAACGGCGGTTTCGTTCAGTCCGGCGGCCAGTTGCGGCTCCGCTTCCGCTCTGTCGACATCCGCAAGACCGACACAGTTAATCACGAATCGCGGACGCAGACGTTCTATGACGCTCTTCACGTCTCCCGCGACCGTCGCGTCGCATCTTATGAATCCACCGCTCCCTGTAGTATTCGTTCCGGGGCATCTGAAATGGTTTACGAGTTCTCTGCCGACGAATCCGCCTCCTCCGAGAACGAGAAAATCATCTGTCATCGATTTTCACTTGTGCGGTGGATAATTCCAGTCCCAGATTTTACCAACGCGCGGATCATGGACGCTTCCGTTGATTGATTTGGGCACGATGGTCCTGTCGTTCCAGGGCCTTCTCAGCTCATCTGGATTCGTCTTCTCGTAGAGTCTGGTGACATAATATACCGTTTCAGATGGCACCGAACTCACGCACTTTGTTCCGTGCCAGTACTTTCCGTTGACCTTGACTGCCTGCAGTCTCTCGCCGCTCGAAAATATCTCCACGAGTTCGCCATTGTTGCGTTCCTCCACATCGTTATAGGCGCATATCTTGAGTGCTCCTCTGAGAACGACAAATATGTCATACTGTCCCCTCGTATGTCTGTGCCACGCCCTGATCATGCCAGGGTTTGAAATAGAAAGATTGGATTGCACGGCTTTCTCGCTCTTAAGGAAGTCACTCCAGTCCTCCCTCATTATTTCGGTAAATGAACCCCTTTCATCGGTATTTTTCTTAAGGTCGATCACTTCAATGCCGTCAAGCATGTTATCACAGACATATCTGCGCGTGAAATAAGAACCCATCGCATCCCTGCCCTGAGTTTTCAAACAATCCTTCGTGACATCCTCCTCCCTGCAGGCAGGGAGGCTTACACGGACATTAAAATGCAACTTCCAAAGTCCGCGGCGGTTCGCGATTCAGCGAGACTGCTCGCCTTCCCTTCCGGAAGGTGTTGGCAACTCTCTCCACGCGCGTTAATTCGGGCATGCCCTGCCCTACTGCATTCAGTGCCCTGTCGAGGATGTTTCTCGATGCGTTGACATTACGATCCTCTGTGTTTCCGCATGAGCACCGGTAGACTCTGTCTCTGAGTGTGAGCGGCGGGTCTGCGAGCCTGCCGCACACTGAACATTCCTGAGTGGTGTTCTCTGTTTCCACTTTGACATATCTGTGGCTGCGGTTCCTCTGCTTGTATGCACACATATGCCTGAGCATTCCCCATCCTGCGTCGTATATGGATTTGGCCAGATTGCCGTGAACCATGCTGCTGAAGTCCATGTCCTCGAATGCAATGAGATCATACTGTTGTGCCCATCCTGTTGTGAGCCTGTGTGCAAAGTCTCTGCGCTGGTCACCGACCTTCGCATGGCGCCGCTGCACAACTATCTTCTGTCTGTGCCAGTTGTTAGAACCCTTCACCTTGCGTGACAGCTTCATCTGTGCACGTCTGAGACTCCTCTCGGAGCGGCGTAACAGCTTTGGCGTTTCAACCGTTTCACCCGTGCTCAGAGTTGCGATGTGATTGAGACCGAGGTCGACGCCTACAGGGTTGACAGGCGGTGTGCACGGGGCTGTGGGATCGGCAACTTCGACTGTGAGCACTGTGTACCACCTGTCGCCTTCCCTCTTCACGGTACATGTCTTCACAACACTCAGGGGTAGCGGTCTGTCGTACTGT
>JAKABN010000115.1 GCA_021796895.1 Thermoplasmata archaeon
TTTTCGGATAGAGGGAGAACAGCCTCTCATTGTGAAGAATCTCGTAGTTATCCTCAGACTGTGATATCTCCGCCGTCAGCCCTGCTTCATCCAGGTGCCGCATATATGACATTAACGATGCACTGTTGAAGGAGCCTGAGGCTGCAGCATCCTTGAATGCCATGGCAGCCGCCATGCCTGAGGTCATGGCCAGGTCAACCCCTCTGTAAGTGTAACCGCTGTTTATGAAGAAGCCTGCTGCATCGCCTGCAACAATGAAGCCGTCTCCCACCAGGTTTGACGCTTCCCGGGGTACGCTGTTTGGTATCATGTGTGCAGAATACTCGATGACTTTTCCGCCTCTGAGTATCCTCTTCATATGTGGATGCAGCCTGAATGATTCAAGCAATTCGTGCGCCTCGAGCTTTCTGGTCGTCAATTCCACGGGATCCACCACCATTCCGACCGAAACGCTCTCACTGTTTGTATACAGGAACGCTCCGCCGGCAGGCATATAGCGGCTCGGGTAGCCAATGAAGACATGAGCGAGTCCCTCCTCATCCTCGAGAGAAAATCTCCTGTTCACTTCGTCCTTTCCGAGATGGACCGTCTCCTTCAGACCGATCTTCATCTGTTGCGGTGTCACGTCTTTCCTGGCACCGCTCTCGCTGGACAGTGTGGCAGTAACGCCTTCGGCATCAATGACGCAAGATGCCTCCAGCCTGTCGCCGCCGGAAATGATGCCCTTTACTTTGCCGTTTTCCATGAACAGTCCATCAACTTTTGTCGATGTGACAAGAACAGCACCCGCTTCCTCCGCCCGTTCCGCGAGCCATCTGTCCAGTTTGCTCCTTCTTGCGACAAAACTGTCCGCATCCCTTGCATGAATCCTGTTGTCGGAGAAGTTGACTGTAGTGCATCTGTCTTCGTCCATCATGCTTATCGACTCGCTCACGACGAATCTCTCGTAAGGAATGCCCTCAGGATAGCCTGGAAAGAGCTTCCTGAGTGCGTGTGCATACACCCTTCCGCCGAACACATTCTTTTCCCCGGCCGACTTTGCTCTCTCGAGGAGCAGAACTTTGAAACCGGATCTGGCTGCCTCCAGCGCTGCGCTGCTGCCCGCCGGTCCCGCTCCCACCACGATCAAGTCGAAACTCTCCATGTCGCGTTTCTCCGCAGGCACGTAATCCTTATGATGATAAAAACTTTCGACGCCAGCTGCGATGTGCCAGAAAGTCGGAACGCATCAGGAAAGCTTGTCCGCCAGCCCCGTTCCGGGCACGACAGGCAGATCCGGACGTTTTTGCCAATCGAGAGAAGCCGGGACTTTCCCGGTTCCCGTGTCCCTGCGAATGCATAAGGCGGCCCACACGGACCTGTCCATTCATGTGTATGTCCCGAGTCAGCAAGCTCCTGAAATCACGCATATCTATTTATTCACTCTTCTTTTTGTCTTTCATGCGTGTCGATAAGTGGTAGCTTTTTACGGAAAGTGAAAACATGTCGGGTGTACACAAAATTTCAATGATTGGCGCTGGAAACGTTGGAGCGACTGCGGGTCAGAAAATCGCAGAAAGGGACATAACGGACGAACTCGTCTTTGTCGATGTCGTCGACGGCCTGCCTCAGGGAAGAGCGCTGGACATGATGGAGTCTGCCCCTGTGGAAGGTTTCAACACGAAGATCAGCGGGAGCAGCGACTTTTCGGCCATTGCAGGCTCCGAAATAATCGTCGTGACTGCAGGGCTTGCAAGGAAGCCCGGCATGACAAGATCAGACCTTCTGGACAAAAACGCGGCCATAATATCATCAGTTTCTGAAAGCATCAGGAAACACGCCCCTGATTCCATAGTCGTCGTCGTGACTAATCCGATGGATATAATGACGTATCTCCTCTTCAGGAAGACGGGCTTTCCGGGCAGCAGGGTGATTGGCATGGCCGGCGTACTCGACACATCAAGGTTCCGTACATTTGTTTCGATGGCAACCAACGCCTACCCGTCACAGGTGTCGGCATTCGTTCTCGGCGGCCACGGTCCTTCCATGGTACCGGTCATAAGCAGCAGCAGCGTCGGGGGTGTTCCACTGACACGCCTGCTGGACATGGAAAAGATTGAGGAAATTGTCAAGAGGACCAGAATGGGTGGTGATGAAATTGTCAATTTCCTTAAAACGGGAAGCGCGTTCTATGCTCCCGCTTCATCCATTTATGAAATGGTGCAATCTATAGCACTCGACGAGAAGCGCATACTGCCATGTTCGGCACACATAGATGGCGAATACGGCATCAGCGATATTTACACAGGCGTGCCAGTTGTGCTCGGCAGAAAGGGTGTGGAGAAAATCATCGAACTCTCCATAACTGAGGAAGAGACCGAGTCACTGAGGAAGAGTGCAGAGAACGTGAGAATTGACGTCCAGCTGCTGACGGAGCACAAGTTCCTCTGAGCAGCCTATTGCGCTCAAGCGCTTGGCCGGCAATGTCAGTTTATTACCGGAAGGAATCTGCTGGATCTGAAGTTCTTCCCGAGTTTGCCGTAGATGGGCAGCCGGTAGGAGCAGCTGCGGCACCTGTTCATGCCGTCCAGATTCCACGAGGTTATGCCGAATCCATGTCTGCCCACAGCGATGGCACCACATTCAGGACAATAGGTGTTTTCGAGCGGGTGTCCCGGGACATTGCCTAAGTAGACATAGCGTAACCCTACTTCCCTGGCGACGGCGCAGTGCGCTTCCAGCGTCGCGACAGGCGTAGGTGGAAAATCCATCATCCTGTAGTCCGGATGGAAGCGCAGGAAATGCAATGGAGCATCGGGTCCGAAATTGTCGAAAATCCACTTCGACAGCTTTCTCGCTTCTTCCAGCCTGTCTCCAGCCCCCGGAACCACAAGATCAGTGAATTCGACATGAATGTCTGTCTTTCTGATTTCCAGCAGATACCTGAATATGGGATCTGCGTCGGGAATGCCGATGTAGCGCCTGACAAAACTCCTTTCCGCGTTGCCTTTGAAGTCCACAGTTATCGCATCAAGGAAAGTACCAAGCATACTCGCTCCTTCTGGCGTCCCGTAGCCGTTGGAGACAAAGATGTTGAACAGTCCCTTCTCATGCGCAATTTTTCCGACATCTGCTGCAAATTCCATGTAAATCGACGGTTCGTTGTAGGTGTAGGCGATGCCTTCGCATCCGTATCTCAGCGCCATTTCCACCACCTGTTCCGGAGTCATCTCATTTCCCTCTATCTTTCTCCTCTGGCTGATGTCGAAATTCTGGCAGTAATGGCAGAGCCAGTTGCATCCGGTCGTGGCTATTGAAAATATGCCTGTTCCGGGATTGAAATGCACTACAGGTTTCTTTTCTATGGGATCAATGTGGCCGGTTATCACCCTGCCGTATGCTGCAAGGTAGAGTCTGCCGCCTGCATTCTGCCTGATGCCGCACAGGCCGGTCTGCCCGGCGGACAGACGGCAGTATCTCGCGCAAGCCGTACATCTGACCCTGTCATTGCTCAGATGCTCGTATAATAAAGCTTCCTTCATCCGGCATCTTACAACGTGTATGCCTGTTAAAAAGGATTTTGAATCTATGTGCCCTAATCACGGTCATTCGTCCTGCGTCGCCGCGTAAGGCTGCGGTGAACGCGATGCGGCAGCGCATGAATTGTTGATCAATTCCGACCGAATCGAGCTATGCGCATCGGGCGTCTGATATGTTTTCTCCCTTCCATGAATCAAGAATCTCCATTGAAACGATTGCGGTGCCGCTGAATGCCGAAAGACTCCGCTGCTTCAATCACCAAGCGCCTCAACGATTAACATGGCGCCCCGCAGACTTCTCACATCATGCGTCCTGATATAATCCACGCCATGCATCGCTGCGAATAGCTCAGATGCGAGTGTTGCCGCACCGGTTGTCTGTGCGTCTCCCCCGGCAAGTGCTCTCAGGAACGACTTCCTTGACACAGATATCATTACAGGCATGCCAAGATCTTTCTTCAGTCTCCCGATATTACGCAGAACTTCAATTGACGAAGACGGGTTACTTCCGAGAAAGTACCCCATGCCAGGATCTGCTATGATCCTTTTCCGGTCGATACCTGCAGCCACCAGCTCTTCAATTCGGTCTGACAGAAAATCTTCGACTCGCCTGAGAATGGTGGACGGATCCGTTTCCCTCATTTCCGCCTTCCAGCCATGTTGAACCGAATGCATCACAATCAGCCTGCATCCGGACTCCGCCAGCCGACCATATATTTCCGGGTGCGGGAAACCGTGAATGTCGTTAAGGTAACTCACACCTCTGTCCAAGGCCCACATCTGGGTTTCGGGTCTGAATGAATCCACAGATAGTTCAACCGTTTCCGCAAAGCGATCAAATATCGGCTCAAGTCTTCTTATCTCTTCGGCAGGTGTCACTATCTTCGCATTCGGGTTGCTCGATGCTGGGCCAATGTCAATGGCATCGGCGCCATCGCTCATAAGTTGACGTAAATGCTCCGCGGCCCTCTCCACGTCAACATACAGTCCGCCGTCTGAGAAAGAGTCCTCAGTTATGTTCAGTATCCCAAACAGTTTTGGCCCTGCCCTGCTCATTGTGATGGACTAATTCCCATTTCTTGAATAAAGTTACCTGTATTGAGTTACACCTTTTGAACAAAAAGCGAGCGCAATCCCATGAATTTATTCGTGGGTAAGCGAACGAATCCTTTAAGTTGCGGGAAGGCTATGCCTGACGCAGTAGGGAAGGGCATTCCCGAATTAACGCCTGCAGAGAGAGTTGCCTCCGTAACCCGTAAAGGGGATCGAGCAGTCTCAGGGAAGCAGGAACCGCCGAGTGACGTAAGACACCATCCGGTATGGATGCCAAGGACAGCAACCCTGTCCGCCACCTCCCCGAAAGGGGAGGTTTTTAAATACCGATGCAGAGATATGGTTGTTGTCTTACGTCACTCAGGAACCCCACGAACTCATTCGTGGGAGGATGTCAGGTGGAGAAACGTGAGTCTACCCGAGGTCCGGCTGTCCCCTTTAAGGGATGTGTGATATCCAGACTTCTGGCGGCACACTTTGTCGCACATGCACTTCGCAAACATCATCCGTAAATGCTGTATTGCTCCTTCGTTGCCGGCTCGCCCTGCTTCCTCATGTGTTCTATCTGGGACTGTATATGTTTCGCTTCATCGAGCAGCGGCTTTATTGCGAAGTTGAACGGGCTGAACAGTTTGTTCAGTCCCTGGACAAGCGCGGCAGCGCCTGCAGCATCTGGCATGTCCTCCCTCGCCTCGGCAAAGAGGCCGATGACGTTGTATTTGTTCACTCTGCCTTCGTTCAGCATTATTGCCGAAATGCCGGATATCATTCCGGTCTGCAGCTGTTCGAGACCAGCCTTCTCAATCGCACTTCTCGCCGCATCTGTCGTGCCCACCGCCCACAGGTGTGGTTTTCCGTTTTCAGTCTTGTTGTTATTCTCAGCAGGTATGCCGTCGAGGGATACGAACGTCCTGCATCCGCAGTTCAACCCCCATTTCAGGAGCGCGCTGGCAACAGATCTGTGTGTCTTTACGGGCAATGGTATCTCGCTGGTGAATATGGCCAGATTTTTAGATCCGGAGCAGTATACGCGGGATGGCAGTTTCGGCCTCGCATTGTACACAATTGAAACTGGAGGGAAATCTTCCGAATCCATGGCCGCAACCTGATCCATGCCATAACTCGCAATAATGTGGCTGGCCGCAATGCCTGCCACCATTCCGACGCCCGTAGAACTCTCAATCAGTATTCCGTTGTTCAATGTCACTTTACTTAGATCCCTGATGTTTACTTCACACGCCATGTTACCGCAACCTGTACCGTAACGTCTCTTCAGGTATTTTATGCAATTAGCCGCTCATATCCCACCCGGAGCGCTTGAAGCGGAACGTTTTCACTGTGTCAAACTTTCCCTGAGTTTCGCATGCTGATGTTTGGCATCGCCACAACCGGTTGTCGACACTACAGCCCTGAGGCGGGGGAATGTGATTCTTTCATCCGGCAGGCACTGTTCCGGAAAAGTGGGGCCGGTGCTTTCAAACAAGCTCTTCAAAGAAAGGGTCAAGGCACCTCGAAAAGGTTGAAATTGATTCAGCCCTTCTCTGTGTACCGACGCGGACGTTGATTTATTGAGTGGCTCTACAGAAAGGGA
>JAKABN010000116.1 GCA_021796895.1 Thermoplasmata archaeon
GGGAAGAGAGGACATAGATGCGCTTATGCTCGGGCAGGGCAGACCCTTCATACTTCAGCTTGAGAGGCCGAAAAGGAGATCGCCGAATCTGGAGGAACTCCGCGAAATGATGAACAGGGATGGCGAAGGCAGGGTGCAGGTATCAGACATCAGGTTTTCAAGCAGGGAGGAGGTGCGGAATCTGAAGGCGGCAGTGCCGCACAAGGCATATATCGCACGCTTTGCCATGTTGAGCAAAGTTAATAAAGAGAAACTGGTTGAGGTGATTTCCGGATTTAGCGGAACAACCCTTTCACAACGTACCCCCACGAGGGTGGCTCATCGCAGAGCAGACCTCGTAAGGATGAGAACGATTGTCGAATGCAGGCTGCTCGAATACGACGGTCAGACTGCATCGGTCGAGATTGTGGCAGAGTCGGGAACGTATATAAAGGAGTTCGTGACAGGAGACGGCGGCAGGACGGTGCCGAGTATATCCGGATACCTGGAAACGGGCTGCACCGTTATTTCGCTGGATGTGATGGAAATATCAACAGGAGCCGGTGAAGCATGGTAAAGGCATCAAAAGGCCTCAGAAGGAGGTCCAGAAACATACTCAGGAAGAGTCCGAGGTCTAGAGGCATACCTCCGGTTGCGAGGATTATCAGGAAATTCGAGGAGGGAGACAGTGTCTCGATCAAGGTGGAGCCGAGCATCAAGGACGGAGCTCCACACATAAGATTTCAGGGAAGGACCGGCAAAATCATAGGAATTCAGGGAAGGGCCTATAAAATACTCATTTATGACGGCGGAAAGGAGAAAATTATATTATCGGATGCCGTTCATCTCACTAAGGCAGAGTGAATTATATGGCCGCAAGTCGATACGTGACGCTCGCAGAGGTAAAGCAGCTTCTGTCGAAGGAAGAAAAGAACAGAACGCTTGCCAACGAGCAGAAGGTCGCGTACGAACATGCGCAGAAATTCGCGAAGCTTGACATCGAATCTGTGAAGAAGCTGCACAAGGAACTGGAAGAGATCGGCGTGGCCAGCGAACAGAACATCGCCAAGATTATAGACCTTCTGCCGTCGGTGCCTGAAGACGTGAGACTCATCTTTTCTAAAGAGCGCCTGACGCCTGAAAAGAAACAGATAGAACAGATTATTGAAGCTGTTCGAAAGTATATGTAGGCTGGTGGCCAACCTTGGAAGACTTCGCCTACATACTCGATTACCTGCCACAGGGCTCCCCATCCGAAAGGGGTTTCAAGCATGAGCCCACCTGCTATGCCATAGGCTCCGAGGAGTTCAAACTCTTCGAACTCGTTCCCAGAACGGGCGTGGTGACATCGCCGGGGGACCGAGTGTACATCGGCAAGGAAATGGACAAGCGCGAGCACATAATACATGTCAAGAGGCGCCTTTCGTTCGAGGAGCTTACTTCCAACGGACAGAGTGAACTTCCCCACACACTCGAGCTCATAGTCGTGGACAACGAGTCAAGATTCATTCGTTTCTTCAACGAGGCCCAGCCTATCACCACCCGACTCCATACTCTTGAACTGCTGCCGGGTCTCGGAAAGAAGAGCATGTGGTCTGTGATCGAAGAAAGGAAGAAGGAGAAATTCAGGGATTTTGCCGATCTTCAGCGGCGTGTCCCGACAGTCCACAGCCCTGCAAAAATAATCGCGAAACGGATAACCGACGAACTGTCCAATCACGAGCAGAAATACAGGATATTCGTTGCCAGATGAAGGTGAGGTATCCTGTCGGCAGGTGAAATAAGGCAGTCACTGATGGAAATAGGACTCTATCCCCGCAGAAGAATGGGACAGACTTTTCTTGCAGATGACGACATCGCGGACAGGGAAGTTGCTGCGGCCGGCATCACAGACAGGGAAACGGTTCTGGAGATCGGGCCGGGACTTGGCGTTCTCACGACCAGACTGTGCGATGTAGCACGCAGGGTCGTGGCGATAGAGGCGGACGACCGCCTTGTCTATCACCTTAACGAACTGCTCGGAGAACGCGCGGAGGTGCTTCACGGGGATGCGATGTCAGTGAAGCTGCCACGCTTCGATGTCGCAGTGGGGAATCTGCCGTATTCTGTGGCATCACAGCTGATATTCAGGCTTTCGGATGCTGGCATGAAGCGCGGCCTCTTCATGATACAGAGGGAGATGGCGGAGCGAGTCATCGCTCCTCCGTACACGGCAGAGTACTCCAGGATGGCGGCGGTGCTGCAGCGCTCATATTCTGTGGAGCTTCTCTTCAACGTCGGTCATTCTCATTTCTATCCTCAGCCCGATGTCGACTCCTCCGTACTGTTTTTCCGCAGAAGAAGGGGAGTGAAGAAGTGGCCCGAATATGAAAGGGCTGCAGCATTACTGTTTTCACAGCGCAGGAAGATGATGGCATCCATACTCCGCAAGTCGCTGCCGGAAGAGAGCAGACTCGACCTGAAATCCATGCCTTACGGTTCAAGACGGGTGGAGGAACTTACGGTGAAGCAGATTGAAAAGGTAGTTGCCTGGATGCTTACGGACGGCGCTGCAGCTGCGATGCTGCGAAACCAATAAGAGCGGCGTGCCGATAGGACAGGTCAGTATGCAGATAGGGATAGTGGGAAAGCCGAACGTGGGAAAGAGCACTTTCTTCTCTGCCGCGTCGCAGGCTAACGTCGAGATGGCACCGTATCCGTTCACCACAATCAAGGCCAACCGGGGCATCGGTTACGTGAGGGGCAGATGTCCGGAAACGGATTTCGGCGTGAAGTGCAATCCCAACAACGCTACATGCGTCGACGGAACCAGATTCATACCGGTGGAGCTACTCGATGTTGCGGGTCTTGTTCCGGACGCATGGAAGGGGAAGGGACTCGGAAACTCATTTCTCGACGAACTGCGCCAGGCAGATGCGCTGATACACGTAGTCGACGCGAGCGGCGGGACAGATGCCGACGGCAATCAGGTGCCTCCCGGTACGAGGGATCCGCTGGACGACGTGCGCTTCCTTGAGAGGGAGCTGACGATGTGGATAAAGAGCATACTCGACAAGAATTTTCAGAAAACTGCGAAAAAGATACACCTTGAAGGACTGAAGGTTGAAGTCATGCTTCAGGAGAGACTCAGCGGACTTGGCGTAACCCTTGGTGACATATCGGCGGCCATGCGCGCTGCAGATCCCGGCGAAGATCCGTCGCTCTGGTCTGACGAGAGTCTGCTAAAGCTGTCCGATGCAATACGAAGAATAAGCAAGCCCATGATCATCGTTGCAAACAAAGCGGACATTGCGCCTGAGGAGAATATGAAGCGACTCCGGGATGCTTCGGGTTACAAGGTTGTTCCATGCGCCGCGGAATATGAGCTTGCGCTGAGACGAGCATCGAAAGCCGGGGCCATTGCATACAGACCAGGGGACAGAGAATTTGCCATGCACTCCTCGTCGCTAAACGAAAGACAGCTGAATGCACTGGGGCGAATTCGTTCCTTCCTTTCCCGAAACGATACTGGTGTCCAGAAGGCTCTGGAAGCGGCGGCATTCGAGCTGCTTTCGCTAGTATCCGTGTATCCCGTCGAGGACGAGAATGCACTGACAAATCATGACGGAATGGTACTGCCGGATGCGTTTCTTGTCAGGAAGGGTAGCGGACCGCGGGACCTCGCCTACAGGATACACACGGAAATAGGCAGTAATTACATCACTGCAATCAACGCAAGGACGAAGAAGCCCGTGGGCCACGACTATGAAATCCGTGACGGCGATGTCATAAAGATTGTTGCGCGAAGAAGCTGACGGGCATCCGCATCTTGACTGCGAGTTTTTCCCTTCTCAAGAAAAGTTAATGAGGGACATCACTTTAATTGAACCGATGGAAGAAAGTTCCTCCTGGGACATGCGCCTTCTGACTGCCACATACAAGAGGGGCCAGGGAGAGAGCATAACGGTCGAGATGTACGGCAAGACACGGGAGGGAAAATCCGCCGTAGCCCGTTACTCCTCATTTCGACCCTATTTTCAGTTCCTGGGCGACATCGATAAAGTGAGACGCGTACTGTCGACCAGAAACGATGTCGTCGATATTCGAGAGGCTGAATTTTTCAACGCCGGCGAACAGGTACGCGGCGGCATCGTGACGGTGAAATTCCCATGGACGGTGCCTGACTTCAGGTCGATGCTCAGGGATGTCGTCGACGTGCGTGCAGCCGACATACCTTTTGCTCACAGATTCGTATATGACAAGGACATAGCGTCATGCTGCATGGTGCGCGGAAAGCTGGCGGATGCCACCCTGAAGGCGGCATATGCCTGCGACACGGTCATCGAGGCAGTGAGTTTCGGCGAAACACAGGACTTCAAGCCAGAACTCAGGATAATGAGTTTCGATATAGAGACCAGCATCAAGAACGGGAACATATGGTGCATATGCATAGCATACAGGGAAAACGGTTCCATCGTCACCGAGAACATAGACGAAGACGACGAGAAGATAATGCTGAAGCGCTTCTTTGAAACTATAACGCGTATCGATCCGGACATCATAACCGGCTACAATATAGATGGTTTCGATATACCAAAGATTGACGAGAGGAGCAGGAAGCACGGCATCGACAGAAGGACATGGGGGAGAGACGGAGAGGACGTGCGCCAGGTGAGCAACAGATTCTGGAGATGCAACGGCAGAATCATTGCGGACGCCTGGTGGCACATGAAAAAACAGTTCCACCCCAAGCAGGAGACACTCAACGCTGTTGCCAAGGAGCTGCTCAACGAGGAGAAGCTTGACGTAGACAGGCTCAGGATCGACGAGGAGTGGAAGGCTGACAGAAAGCGCGTACTCGAGTACTGTGCCAAGGACGCGGAACTCGCTCTGCGCATACTCGAAAAGACGAGAGTACTCGCAAGGGGAATGGATATGGCCACGGTGTCGAAACTTCCGCTGGACGATTCTCTCAACAGCGGCGCGTCGCAGCTCGTCGACTCGCTGCTCATCAGGGCGGCGGACACGGAGCACATAGCGACACCCATGACGGCGAGATGGCAGGACTCCGAAGAGGGTGGCATCGAAGGTGGCTATGTGCACAGCATTGCGGCCGGGCTGTACCACTGGGTCGGTGTGCTCGATTTCAAGAGCATGTACCCTTCTCTCATCATCGCCAAGAACATATGCTTCACGACGCTGAACCAGAAGGGGACCATCGTCAGCCCGACAGGCGTGAGGTTTCTGTCCCCGGATGTCAGAAGGGGGGTAATACCATCTCTTCTCAGCAAACTGATGGATCAGAGGGACAGCATAAAGGCCAGGATGAAGGCATCGTCACAGGAGGAGTACGTGTATCTTGACGGGCTTCAGCAGGCTGTCAAAATACTCATGAACTCGTTTTACGGCGTTCTAGCATCCTCGTTCTACCGCTTCACAAACGTCGCAATAGGCGGGAGCATCACCGCGTTTGCAAGAGAGACGACCAAGGGCGTAATCAAGCAGCTGGAGGATGAGGGCCTCGCGGTAATTTACAGCGACACAGATTCTGTATTCTTCAAGAGCCCCGCGAACAACCTTCAGGATACGATTGAGATTGGCAGTAAGCTGAGCGAGAGGTTTTCCAGCCAGGGCGTCACGCTGGAATTCGAAGAGGTGATGGAACCCCTCTTCTCGCACGGGAAGAAGAAGAGATACGTCGGGCGGTTAGTCTGGCCGGAGGAGGGTCTCATTGTCAGGGGGTATGAGATCAGGCGCACGGATTCGTTCGATTATCAGAGCGAGAGCCTCTCCGCAGTCTTCGAGGAAATACTGAAGGGGAATACCGATGGTGCCGTAAAGCTCTCGAGGAAACTAGTCGCAGACGTCCTCGGCGGCGCAGTTCCGAAGGAGAAACTGGTCATATCGAGGTCATGCAGGCCATTTTCGGAATACAAGGACGAGGCGACGCAGGTTCCGGTGCAGACAGCCAAGAAGCTCATCGCAATGGGAGAGGAATTCATTCCCGGCATGAAGGTATCCTGGATAGTGGTGAACAGCCGGAAGTCCCCTCAGCAGGTGGAGCCGTACATAGCAGGAAGAGAATTCAATTTCACT
>JAKABN010000117.1 GCA_021796895.1 Thermoplasmata archaeon
AATAAAGTTCGATATCGGCATGGTGATGAGGAAACCAATGGACAGCGACACCGACGCGATAAGGTCGCTCATAGACAGCTCATCCGCCTGTGTCCATGCTTGGCTCTATCTGCTGGACAGGGGCTTCCGTTCAACAGAGAACTGGAAACTGTTCGATGACATGGGAAAGCGGTACCTCATGCCATACCCTCTCGATGACAGAATTGAGAGGGAGATTGAGAAGGTGAAGGGGCTGTCCATGCGCATAATCGCAGGTTACGAGGTGAAGGGCAGGGCCTGCACATGGCACACGAACATGCTGATAATAGACAGCGAACCTGTCGACGGGAAGAAGCCGAAGGACGGTAAGCAGCGTTTCCTCCTCTATGCGACAAACCTGGATGTCACACAGGAGAACGCCGTACATCTGGCACAGCTGTACGAACGGCGATTCGGCATAGAGTCAGAATACAGGACGGAGAAGCATGAGTTCACCGGAAAGACGACATCGCGCAACCATTCCATCATACTCTTCTTCCTGCTGCTCGCAGTCATACTCCGTAACCTGTGGCTCCTCTGGCAGTGGCTCATCGCAATGAGAAACGGATGGAAGAGGGCTGCCGGCATACCGGCAGCAGACTTCGTCGACACTTTCTGGAAGGAGACACTCTTCCGGATGATCCTTCCGTAGTTTCCGGTATCCCACCCCGTGTGTAAAATGAAGCTGTTCATGACAGCACCGTGAAACCAGTAAACTGTACTGTGATACGTGAAACTGCAGCGAAGCTGCCGATCGTGCCGGTAATCGGCCATCTTTCATTGCCCATCACAAACAGCAAGGGGGGTTTAGAGATGTCGTTGTCATGCTCATGTACTGCTTGAACCCCACTATATCGAATTGTTTTCCACAAACACTTCCATATCGACCAGTTCTCTGGAACTCTTATTACCTTTGCGCCATTCCTCGTAAACCGTTCTGAAACTTCCAATTGGGTCATCGACCGCCCAGTCTTTAAATTTCGCAGCGGCTTCTTTCTCAAATTTATGATATATTGCGGGAAGGCCCCAGACTTGTCGGGGGATGAAAGCGAGCGCATTCTTTTGGTTGTGGAAACGTATGCGTCTGACTCAGTACGGCAGGGGCATGCCGTAATCAACGCACGTGGATAGAATGCAAGACCCGCAGGGATTATGGAGTCCCTCCAGGATCCCTGCGACTGTCCCCGTCGAATCGTGAACCGCCCGGACGAAAGTCCGGGAAAGCCTCATAGCCTGTAGTGAGCACGATGTCACTTTTCGGCACCATGCAACCCGGATCAAAGAGCAGAAGACCATCTTCGACCTTCAAATCGAATCCGGCCCTGTCAAACAATACAAAGGTTATGGGCTTTCTTGTTTTGAGCGCTCTGGCGGATTGCCTGAGGTGTTCAAGTTCCTTTTTCCCTGCTTTTTTGGAACTCCACTTGCATTCGCCGATGTACAGACATCTGTTCGTTTCGACAATCAGGTCTATTTCCCGCTGCTCGTGTTTACCTTTCTCCACTTCCACACTCCCCCACCATCTGCTGGACGCAATTATGTGTTCGCCTCTCTTCCTGAGATATGTCATAAGAAAATCCGCACACATGAGTTCAAACCTCTTGCCTACAAAGGTGTTGAGAGCTTCCGTGGACGGTTGCTGTATCTTCCCGTACACAAGACTGAACCAGAAGGCCAGCAGGTTGTCTCTAATCAGGTAAATGCCTTTCTTGCTTCTGTGTGGATTCTGACCGAACGGGACAATCCGCTGTATCAGTTTGAAATCCAGCTGCAGCGAGATGAGATACTTGGACAGGGTAGTCTGCCGCAATCCTATTCTATCTGCTATTTCTCCGGAAGAAACCAGGCCGCTGCCTATCGCTTCCAGAATGGCAAAATACCTCTTGTAGGCAGAACCAAACTCCTGTCTCAGTACATCCTGGCCCTCCTCTCTGAGCTGCCCTAATCCAAAAAACAATGACATTGTATCGGCATTCTTGCCGCCCTGCTTTTCCATAAGCTCATAGTAGTATGGGATTCCTCCAAGAATCGAGTATG
Organism: Thermoplasmata archaeon; assembly: GCA_021796895.1. Taxonomy (GTDB): domain Archaea; phylum Thermoplasmatota; class Thermoplasmata; order Sysuiplasmatales; family Sysuiplasmataceae; genus Sysuiplasma. The sequence goes on from JAKABN010000117.1 coordinate 2,056, forward strand.
TCCTGATCATCTCGACCGGGTCCTGCATGCCGATGCTTTCGCGCAGGATTCTCCAGATGTATTCCTCCTGCAGAGGCTCGAGAAGAATCTTGAAGGTCGCGCGGTTGAAGAGTGGCGCCTTCCTCGCGGTGAAAATCCTGTCCATCATGCCTGTATAGGATCCCGAAACGATCAATATCTTGTCCGTTCTGTCCTTATACGCATCCCATAACCTCTGCAGCTCGATTGGCACTGAATGGTTTACTTCCAGGAAATTCGGAAACTCGTCCATGAAGAGAATGCGCTCCCCTGATTTTACAAAGAAATATTCGAGTGCATCCTTCACCGTGTTGAAGACAGGTCTGTAGTCGTCTGAAAGAGCATCTGCAAAATCATTGGCCACCTGCTTCTCTTCTTTCGGCACGACCATTACTCTTAGGCCTCTATTCTCCTTCAGGAATTCATCCACAAGTCTGCTTTTTCCCACTCTTCGTCTGCCGCTTATAGTGACAATGGCTGAACCTTTCTGTCTAACTGCATCCCATAAAGCCGCCATTTCTCTTTCACGATCGTAGAATCTCAAATTATCCACTTGCAGGATTATCTAACACATGGATAATTATTTAAGTGTTTGTCCCGTAGCTCGCGCAATCAGGAAATTGAGGTTCTTTCTGCCCATACGGTCTATTTCATTCCATATGAAGAACATCGCGCGAAGGCAATCCGGTTTAAGTATGCGGTCGCGCATATTTTCCCCGATGATAACGAAAATCATTGATATGGCTGTAATGGTCTCCGATGCGGCCGCGGCCGCGAAGTGGTACGGCGAAAAACTGGGTTTCAGAACATCATCCCTGGAGGGCCACGGGCACTGGGTCACGGCAGCGCCGGAAAGCTCTCAGACCGTCCTGCATCTGTGTGAAGGACCGCTCGAGCCGGGAAACACGGGAATAGCCTTTGACTGTGCCGATATCGATCGCACATACGAAGAACTCTCTTCGAAAGGAGTTGAATTCACCAGCAAGCCTGAGGACAGGGGATGGGGGAAGTTCGCAATGTTCCGCGATCCGTACGGCAACGAATTCTGGCTTGTCCACGAAGAGCATGCATAGTGTCACGCGGCGCCGCGTACTGTCGCAACGAGCTTCTTCTCATCAAATACCTTGAGCACGCCCTGTGCGAAATCGGGGCTGCCTCCCCCTGCGCCTCCGAACTCGGTGCTGATATTGCGGAATAGTGCAGAACAGTCAATGCCGCATCCCGGCCCCCTTCCTATCATTATCCTGTTCTTTTCTCCGCGCATGACGAGCACTGCCAGCACATTCGCTGAAGCGGTCAGTGATTTCATCAGAGGCTGCATCGTCTTCGCATCCTTAACGGAAAACCAGAGCACCATCCTCGTTGCGTTCACCACATGGGCATCCTTCAGCAGCTGTCCGGAGAGAGCTTCGAGCGAGACGCTCTCCATCTCCCCCAGGCTCTTTTCCAGCTTCCTCAGTTCTGATTGCAGTTTTTCCACCGAGCCTTCGATATGCTCCTCGTCTGAGTTGAGCCGCTCGCGGAGAGTTTCCAGGAGCGCGCTGCGTTTCTGCATTACGCGCAGGGCCGGAAGCCCGGCCACGAACTCTATTCTTATGACGCCGTCCTGTATCCTCTGCGTCTGAATTATCCCGACAGTGCCTATCTCACCTGTGCGTTCGCAGTGCGTCCCGGCACAGGCCTCAACATCCCAGCCTTCGATTGTCACCACTCTTATGTCCCTTCCGGGCACGACGCCGCCCTGGTAGAGTCTGAAACCGTATTTGCCTTCCGCAGCGATTCTGTTCATGACTTCCACGGTAATCTTCCTGTCCTCGAACACGATCCTGTTTACCGTCTCCTCCAGCTCTTCCAGCTCCCCCCTGGTAAGCTGCGCATAATGTGTTATGTCCAGCCTGGCCACATCGCTCTGCTTGTGGGCACCGGCCTGCCAGACATGATTACCGAGCACCTTTCTCGCACCTGCTATCAGAACATGCGTTGCTGTGTGGTGCCGCATGAGATTCATCCTTCTCTCTCTGTCCACCGCGCACCTGACTTCGGCACCCTCTTCAAGTCTCCTTCCCTCGAAGAAATGAATGATCACATTGCCCTTCAGCTGCACGTCTGTCACGCGTCTTCCGTCTATGTACCCGTTGTCCGGATCCTGCCCTCCCCCTTCCGGGTAGAAATAAGTGCGGTCAAGTACGGCGGCACCCTCTTCGCTGTAAAGCACCCTGGCCGTGAACTCCAGAGTGTACTGCGAGTCGTAATATGCACGCACCGTCGCAGGGAGTCTGGGCAGGACTGTCTCAACGCTCTTCTCACCGGATACTTCAGGGGCAGGCGAGTGTCCTGCTGCGATTTGCGCATAGAAATCATCAGGCACATCCACGGGTTCAGAAGCAAATTCGGCGACCTGTTCGGGGCTCAGCCCCTGCGATTCATAGAGTTCCGTGAGCTGTTTCATGCCCAGTCTCCTGCCGCTGCTCAGAGATTCCATCTTTGAGACTATCGCTCTTCCCCGGGATATCGTGTCTTCATACTTGTCCTGCTCCACATCGACCAGTTTCAGTATGTCTTCTCTCTCCTCCCTCAGTTCCGGGAAGTCCCTGCTCCAGTATTCCATCTGTCTTCCCACTACTTCTGAAATTCTCATGTCACTGCCGAGCGCGCGCAGCGCCCTTATCCCCCTCCGGACAAGGAGACGAGCGAAGTACCCCTCCTTTGCATTGGACGGCATCACCCCGTCATGGAGCATCACTGCGAGGGAGCGTGTGTGGTCCAGCAGCACATACATATTCTCCAGCGGAAGAAGCTTCTTCAAAAGTACTTCGGCGGATATGCCGAGATTCCTGGCAACGGTCTTCCTGGTCTCGCTGATTGCCCCCGGCGTCTTGGCATCCATGAGTCCGGCAACCCTGCTGTACTCGGAGAGCATGCTGTCCTCCCCGTGAATCCCGAATTCATCTTTCATCCCGGAAAGCAGGCTGCCGAACACAGCTTCGTATGCAGACGGCGAACCCTGCGACACCCAGGCCAGCCGCTCCAGGCCGTAGCCGGTGTCGACAACAGTCATGTCCATCGGCACCTTTCCGCCTTCCGCATCTTTGTACATCATGAAAACGAGTGTGGCAACTTCGCTTCCCTCCACCAGCACTTCAAGGCACGGTCCGGAGTTTCCGCCGCCTGCCCATTCCTCCTCCTTGTATGAAACGAGGCTCCCGTCGACGCCGAGATTCTTCGTAAGAAATTCATGGCACAGCTCGACGGTTCTGTCCTTGAAGTATATCTGACGATCGTGAGTATTGAAACACGTATGAGTCATCATTTCGAAGAGAGTGAAATGCCTGCCCGTCTTTCCCACGTTGTCTATGTCTATGAACCTCAGGCACGGCTGTGACATCGTGAGCGGATTTGCCGGCGGCTCGACGGTGCCGCCTATCACCCAGGGCTGGAAATTGTAGATTGAAGCCTGGACAAAGAACACATCCGTGCGCCATCTCGCCATTATCGGATATCTGTTGATCCTGGTGTGCCCCTTCGATGAAGTGAATGAAAGGAACTCTTCCCTCATCTCCCTGACGCCCAGCTTCTTCTTCATCGGGCTGTTGCCGAGGAATGTGTAGTCGACGCAGGGAGGTTCGCCGCAGTACTCGCTGCTGCCGGTTGTCCAGAAATTCTTCCGGCATGATTTGCACTGCCTCCTGCGGAAACCGGAGTTCCTGAAATACTCGAGATCATACTCCCTGCTGTCCATCTTAACCCGGCGGTCCAATGCCGCCGG
>JAKABN010000009.1 GCA_021796895.1 Thermoplasmata archaeon
ATCAAGAACGAGCAACTATCTGGTCATAGTCGATGCGTTCAGAGCGACGAGCATGGTTTCGACCATGCTGCATCTGGGCGTAAGCAGTATCGTGCCTGTGGCTGGCGTGGATGAGGCAATCGCGATGAAGGAGAGCGACCCTTCTCTTCTGCTTGTCGGGGAGGAACGCGGCATCATGCCCCCGGGCTTCACGTACGGAAACTCTCCGTCGGATATATTCAGCGCCGGCGCGGACGGATCTCTGAACGGCAGGACAGTCGTTCACAGGAGTTCCGCGGGCACCCAGTCTATTTCCACTGCAATAAAGGCAAAGAGGGACGGAGCAAAATACAGCATATTCACATGCTCAATGCTCGACGCGGCGGCCGTTGCAAGACACATACTCTCTCTGAATGCGGGCAGAGATGAGCGTCTCACAATCATATGTTCCGGTTACATAGACAAGCTGTATGCTCTTGAGGACGAGATTGCCGCGGGAGCCCTGCTTGCTTCTCTCCGTGAATACGATCGCTCCGTGCGCTTGAACGAGATTGCTTCCTCCGCCCTGCTTGCATTCAGGGGTGCATCGACCGAAGACCTGCCCTCCATTCTGCGAAACACCAGATCCGGTGCGAAGATAATTGAGGTGGGGCAGGAGAAGGATATCGGTTTCTGCTCAAGGGTGAATGTATTTGATGTCGTCGCCGTCGCAGACGGCAATTCCCTGATCCGCGCATGAAGTGCCCGTCTCAGACGTGCACCTGGTGCATTCAGCATGTCTTCAGGGCGCAACGGTTTATCTTATGGTCACGTTACCTTCGTCTGTGATACTCGTAACGAAGTGGTTCGGCACATTCCTTGTCCAGGACAAGAGGGTAGTCACGCAGATACTCTTTCCAAAAAAGGACGAGGAGATTGCTGACAGACTGATGCAGATGCAGAAGGGCAGGGTGCTGGAGGAGGAGCGCTCACTTTCGGCAAAGAAGAAAGTCCAGGTTCTTGAGACAAGGCTGATATCGATAGGCAAACTGACCGTATCTGACACTTCATTCGTTGTTCCCGCAAAATACGGCTATGACGACAAGTTGCTCCGATCGGCGCTTCTCATGCTCGCCGAAAAGAGGGTCAGAGAGGAACTGGGCGCCGACAGGCACATCTCGGAGGCAATATCCGCATATGACGAGCTGAAGGAAATCGTCAACTCGCTCGACGTCCGTCTTCACTCATGGTACGGTCTGCATTATCCCGAACTGTTCGACAGACTGAAAGGCCTGAGTTATCTCGATGCCCTGAGCAGGTACGGCGACAGGGAGGCAGTGCAGAACGCAAAAGGTCTCACTGAACGGTCGATAGGCATCGACCTCATAGAGAATGAGAAGGAGGAGATTATGGCCATCGCGTCACTCGCGCTGGACATAGACGGCAGGGCGGAGCGCCTGGGCTCCTTCATCGATGACGCGGCAGCAAAGGCGTTTCCAAATCTCACCGCACTGCTCGGACCAAAACTCGCATCGAGGATAGTCAGGGGTGCCGGGGGGCTGGAGAGGCTGAGCTCAATGCCCGCCGGAACGGTGCAGCTCATCGGCGCGGAAAAGGCGCTGTTCAGGCATCTGAACAGGGGAAGGAAACCGCCGAAGCACGGCATAATATTCCAGGACGTGCTCGTGCACTCCGCGCCGAAATCGGTGCGGGGCAGAATATCAAGGACGCTTGCATCCAAGGCCGCAATTGCCGCAAGACTCGACATGTACGGCGGTGAAATGCTGGGAGGAGCCATGAGAAAGGACGTGGAGGAAAGAGCGCGCAAGCTTGTGGAATCGGTTCCCGTCAACAACACCAGATGACAGCCGGAGTGTCATGGTGTGGCGCATCTCAGAGAGGCCGTGCGGGCTACCCGTCTCCAATGAAAACTCGACATGGTTCAAGGTCCAAAATCTATTTAACTCACTGCCTTATGGTCAGATTGGATGAGTTATGTCGTGGCAGCAGGCCGAAGTTAGGGAATTGAAGGAGGGCAGATACCTCCTGATTGACGATCAGCCCTGTAAAATACTGAGTATCACAACTTCAAAACCGGGGAAACACGGCGAAGCAAAGGCAAGGATAGATGCGGTGGGTGTTTTCGACGGGCAGAAAAGGAGTCTCGTGCACCCGGTGAAGCACAAGATACAGATACCGCAGATGGACAAGCGCAAGGCACAGGTGCTTTCCACAAGCGGCGAAGAGGTGCAGCTCATGGACCTGGAGACATTCGAGACGTTCCATCTCAAGGTGGACGAGGATCTCAGGAAGAAACTTGTTGCCGGATCGGAAACTCTCTATGTATCTTCCATGGGAATGCGGAAGATATTCGAATTGTAACGTTTTTTGAACTGCCCGCATGCGTTGCATGGAATCGCCTTTCCCATGCAAACTGGATGGTGGCCAGCGGGCATCTGACATATTGATTTATTGGCGAAAAAAGTTCTAATAGTCCGGGAGCCTTCTATGTCAATATTCGGGGGAGAGTAAATGGTAAAAACCATTGCAGCCGCTGTCTGCCTGTTGCTTGCTATTTCGACCATGATTGCGCTCGGTGTTCCTGCGGGGCATCCTGTTAACGGCGGAAACGCCCTGAAACAGTCGTCGTATGCAGGAAGCGCCGTTTCACCGCCCTCATCGTACGGTAGCACGATGGCCGGCAACATTCTCAGCACTCTCAAGTCAAAAGGCATTCCGTCGAAGTATGTTTATATGCCCAATTTTAACGCCAGGACGTCCGTGAAGGGAGGCACCATCCAGCCTCTTTACTCTGGCTCTCCGGCACCCATGGGCCTGGGGGATTTCGGTCTGAGAAATACGTCGAACGGCATGGTGGGCTACAACCTGTCGTCTCCCAGCTTCGAGGGCAGCGTGACTGTCAACAGCCTTAACCCGTTTTATCTTCTCAATGATGCACCGTACAGTGTGACCATTCAGCTCAACACGGTGCTCAATAACGTGACGCTGTTCGGCTCCTCCCATTATGTGTTCTGGACGCAGAATGTTTTCTTCTATTCGGCGAGGACTCACACACTGATATTCCTCGATAATATATGGAATTTCTCAAGCTCATCATTTACGCTTACAAGGAACAGTATTTACTCTTCTGACGGCAACATAATCGCCCCGTATTTCTATTATGACATCGGCCCGATGATCACGGTCTCATACCCGTTCACCGTCAACCTTTACCTTAACTCAACCGTTTTGAGCGGCAGGAGTGCCGTATATTTCAACTACTCAGTATCTTCACCCACCCTTCCGCATGTCCAGTCCGGCTCTTATGACAGGGTGATATTCAATTCCACTCTGCCGGGCCAGCCTGCCGCAAAGGCTCCATCATATCTCGTGAGCGGCACAACACTCACGCCCACAAACTTCCTGCTGTATGACGCGGAGATGATGATGGGCGGACCCGGCGGCGGAAGCACCACGTCAATCTACAACATAAGCGGCACCATGAGCCTCAAGTATCTGGATCAGACGAGCGGATCCTATGCGAATGTCCCCTCGGCTTACGACTTTGGCACAGATACAGGCGAAACATCAGAGGGTGCTGCTGTGTACTGGACACAGAACGCTGTCGCCCACCTGGTCACCGGGCCCTCCATGCTCTACGGCATGTGGAACGTGAGCAGCAGCAATCTCGCAGGGTATTCGACATACTCCGGGACGTTGACTCCTTCCAGTGCGTTCCTGTTCGTCAACGGTGGCCCTCAGTTTAGCGAATCGGCTGCCGCTTGGGCACCCGTTGGAAGCGGCGGATCATTCAGCTATGCGCTGCCCCCGGGCACATACTCCGCGCAAGCCCTTTTCAGCGATTACTCTATAAGCGATTTCACTCTGGGAATCGGAACATCCACGGTGCTGTCGGTGAACGACTCAATGGGCATCTACACGCCGCTTTTCGCGTTTGGCAACTCCGGTGCAAACTCTCTGGCATCTGCCCTGTCCGCATCGGGCAGCGGCACTGCGGCCAGCCCGTATGTGCTCAGCGGCACTCAGAACACACCCATAAATCCGTTATTCTCGGAAATCAACGACTTCTTCTTCCCTGTCTTCCCCGGCGTTCTATTCGTTAACATAAGTGTGCATGTGCAGCTCACCGGATTGCCCTCCTTCTTCTTCAATTACATGCCTGACCTCCTGCCCGCTTTGCAATATTTCGGCTTCCCGACATCCAACTACATGCAGTTCGAGTTCTACAATGCTTCAAACATAAGTGTCGTAAACACACCGTACATCAGTGGATGGTTCCCGGTGTTCCTCTACGGCTTCCCGCTTGCCAACCTGATCATCTGGAATTCCACCCACGATCTGGTAGCGGGAAACTATTTCTCCAGCATGGGCAGCTCGATGCTGATTTACAACAGCACGAACGTATGGGTCTGGGGCAACGTGTTTGCCGAGAATTCGATTGCCGGCAATGGCCTCGGATCGCCTACGAGATATTTCAAAATCGAACTTGCGCCCATATATCCATCTCCGGTGCCTACCGGACTGACCGTCTTTTCGTCCGGTGACCTGATTTACAACAACGCCTTTGTCGTCGAGATGCCCGCGATCAGTCCCGCCTTCAACATATATACCTATGGCGGTGCCAGCTACATCGACGCATGGAATGTGCCGTTTGCAAAGACTTCGGGAGCGGGCGCCACCGTTTTCAACGGCATAACACTCAAGGCTGAGAGCATAATCGGAGGAGGATATATCGGCGGCAACTACTGGTGGAATTACAATCCCAGGGGATCGATCATGCTGCCGTTCAATGATGGCGGCTGGATACACAACGGAGGCGATTATGTGCCGCTCGTTCGCGGGGCGCCAAATTCAAGCAGCTACAGCAGTGTCATAATGCCGGATACGGTCACTCTCTGAATCGGGCAATTAATTTAAAGCCCGTCCTTCTTGAAGCAGCATGGACGCCACGCTGCTTCTTGCCGCCAGTCTGGTAGCCGTATTTTTCTCCTCTCTGATGTTTGTCAATGCGATAGAGTACGCTGGAAGCAGGCTCAGCTGGTCGCATGGGTTCACCGGCGCGATCGTGGCTCCGCTGTTCACCTCCATACCGGAACTCGCGCTGTTCGTCATAGCGGTGTTCATTCACGGCGGAACATCCGGACACCTGATCGGCCTGGGCATGATATTCGGCGAGCCTTTCATGACATCGTCGCTGTCTTATTTCCTGGTCTTCTGTGCGGTCGTTGCCGCATTCGCGCTCACGGGCAGGAAGACGCACAGCCTCGAGGTGGACAGAACCCTCAGCATACCTTTCGTCTTCGTCCTTCTGCTCTTCCCCTTCGCGCTGCTCCCGGGGATCATACATTCAGTCTATCTGCAGTATCTCATGGGTTTCGTCTTCCTGTTTTTTTATCTTTTTTATGTGCGGACGATGGCCGGCCGGCGCTCTTCCGTTGAAGAGGAGGGGGCCGAAGTGCCGTACCTGATGCGTCTGAAGGACCACTGGGGTCTTGCCGCTCTGCAGCTGCTCATTTCCGCCATTCTGCTGTTTTACGGAGCAAACCTGATGGTTCAGTCAATCACGCTGATATCCGGCATACATCGTGTTTCACCGCTCGTTGTCGCCATTCTCGTCATACCGGTTGCCACGGCCATTCCCGAGACACTTTCGGCTATGATATGGGCATACAGGGGAAGGAACAGCCTCGCGATAGGTTCGATAATCGGTGAGAAGGTGCTCTATGCAACATTCTATCCCGGACTGGCAATGTTCTTCATTCCCTGGGAACTCGACGCGCAGGTGTACCTCAGCGTCCTGGCGACCACCGTCGTATCCCTGTGCTTCTTCCTGTTCTCAAGGCGCGGAAGGATGCCCTTCTACGCTCTCGCCATAGGCCTGCCGTTCTTCCTTGCATACATAGTGAGCGTCATAGCAATACTCTGAATGTATTCAGGGCGAACGTCCGGCCAGTTCCTCGACGATTTTTCTGTACTCGGAGGCGTGTTTCTCCGCACTCTTCTCGCTCTTTGACTCGGCAAAAATTCTTATCAGCGGCTCCGTGCCGGAGGCCCTCACAAGCACCCATCCGTCGTCCAGGAATATCTTCAGTCCGTCAGTCTCGTCCACGTTATTCGGCTGAATATTCTTTTTCACGCCGGTCATTACTGCATCGAGCTGTTTTTCATGTACCCGCACCTTCAGCTTGACAGTGTAGAACTTTGGCAGCGCATCCACGAGTTCAGAGAGCTTTCCGCCTTCCGCGACAATTTCAAGCATCTTTGCGGCCGTCATTCCTCCGTCCCTGCAGTACTGCATTTCGGGATTGATGATGCCTCCGTTCTCTTCGCCTCCGATGAGTCCGCCCGTTTCCATCATTTTTCTGGCAACTACCGGCGAACCTACTTTCGTGTAGACGGTCCTGCCTCCAAACTCCTTTGCGGCCTCCTCGACGACGCTCGGCGTGCTCACCGGAACGACCACGATTCCGCCCTTCCTCTTTCTGATGATCTCCTTCGCTGTCAGAGCGAGGCTCAGTTCTCCGGGTATGTAACGTCCGTTTTCATCTACAAACACCGCCCTGTCTGCGTCGCCGTCATGTGCAATGCCCATATCCGCACCTGCTGTTTTCACCATCCTGATTAGGTCCTTCAGGTTCTCCGGCGTGGGCTCGCTCTCATGTCCGGGAAAACTCCCCTGTGGTGATGCGTTGAGCGTCACCACCCTGACACCAAGCTTTTCCATAAGATAAGGGGCGGTATAACACGAAGCGCCATTGGAACAGTCGAGCACAACGGTGAATTTCCTTCTGCGTATTTCCTCCCTCGCGACTTTCGATGCAATGGCATTGACATAATCCGTCGCGCACGGCCCGCAGACTGTATATGACCCCACATCATTCCATGTGGCTTTGCGGAACTCTTCCGAATAGAAGGCGTCCTCGATGCTCTTCTCCTCTTCTCTGCTGGATTCTGTTCCATCTGCCGATATCGCCTTCACGCCGTTGAACTGCGGCGGATTGTGTGATGCTGTGACCACCACTCCGCCGGCGTATGCGCCCGTCCTGACGTGATACTGCAGTGCGGGTGTCGGAACGACGCCCGTATCCGTGACGGAGCTGCCTGTAGAAAGTATGCCTGAAATCAGTGCACTCCTGAGCATTATGTTTGAGGTCCGGGTGTCCGTCGCCACGGCAATATTGCCATTCATTGCTGTGCCGATGGACTTGCCCATCTTCATGACAAAATCCGGACTCATCAATTCGTTGACGATACCCCTTACGCCATTTGTTCCGAACAGCTTCACTCTGACAGTCATGACGAGCGCAAATTATGAAGCATCTATTATTTAACTCGTACAGGGCTGCAAATATCACACTGTCCTTGAGAGATTACGTCCGTGTTTCTCGAACCAGGTGAACGGATTCCAAGCGTCTCAGCAAATAGCGCCTAAATATAGCACGCCTTTTTGTGCCTCGGAAACAGATGTCTTTTTATGGTGGCCAGATGAATAGCCAGTATCGGCATTTTCCCACAAGCTTTAAATTATCGATATTGATAATGAATCCTGAAAGGTCCGGGGGAAATTCCCGTAACAGACGTCAATTCGGGATGTGAGGAATTTTCGTCAGGGGAATTGAATCTGGCGCCATTCGATGGAACAGGAGGAAAATCAGGGGTGTCCAGACGTAACGAGCTTGAAATTACAAAAGAAGTGCTATCACTGGCAAGAAATTCCGGCGTAACGAAGACGCAGATAGTTTACAGATGCAATCTGAGTTTTGTCTATGCTCAGAAACTGATAAACAAGCTTGCTTCAGACATGCTCATTTCACACAGCGAACTTGAGGGGAGGAAGACCTACTCCACGACAACTAAAGGAATCGACTTTCTGTATGAGATAGACAGGATGTTCGCCATAAGACGTCAGCACTGACATTCTATTTCAACATTCGAAGTGAAGATGCTCATGGAAACGCTCTCCCGCATGATCCCGGAAAATGATTCGATGCGTTCTTTGGCGGCTCTGACAGAAGCCGTTCCGGCATGCGCGTGGCAATGTGTCGCCTCCAGGCACCTGTTCCCGTGGCACGATGCCTATCAATATAGGATGTGAGTAAATGTACGCCGGTCGAAGAAAGAAACTGTTGGTCCTGATGCTCACGGCGGCGATCGCAGTATCACTCATCGACGGTTACTTTTCAGAAACTGTTGCCATGGGCACGAAAACAGTTGCAGTCACCGGCAAAAATTTCAAAGTATTCACATCCATGGGTGTGGTGGCAAATGTAACACTGGACAACAACACACTTTACGGCTACAATCATCTTTCCAATCCGAGCGTGATGTTCCGTAATATCACGAAGCAGATCAGTTTTGCGGCCTATTATTCATATTACTCATCATCAAGCACCACGGTCCGCGTCAGCTTCATTTTCAGGCAGACTCTCTATTCTGCGTCCACTCCTTCCTATTCCAAGCTGATGAATTACAGCTCCACGTCTTTCAGCCATACTGGCTCGAATGAAAGTCGCTGGGTCACGATTCCTGTGAACATAACTGACGTCCTTTCGTCATCCGAACAGATCAACACAGAACTCAATGTCGAGCCCGGACCTCCGAGCCTGAACGTCAATGTGACTGCAATCACGGATGTGGGCAGAAACGTTACCAGCTCTTTCTCAGACGTCAACCTGTCGTTCAGTTACACGCTTTCTTCCGTGATGTATCACAACCAGCTTGAAAATTACACATACATAACTGACAGCGGGCAACATTCGAACAAGTCGGTTATTGCCGTGAATGACGACGCGGTGATAAATCTGCCCAATAACAAAACACTGCTCGGCTGGGTGAGCGACATATCCTTCATGACCACATTCCTGGCTCTGACTATGCTCGTTGCCATGTTCATCCCGGTGCGCAGAGACAAACTCGGCAAATTTATCTCCGATAACAAGGATGAGATTGTGAGGGTAAAATCACGTCCATCCATACGGAGATGGGACTTCAGCGTGAATTCTCCGGAGGAGCTTCTGAGAACGAGTATTGCCTCCAACAAGCCTCTTCTGATGTACGAGGGCGATAACCTGACGATACTCTATGTCAGAACGGAGGAAGCGGGATATTATATGAGCTTCAGGCGGAAACATGCGAAATGAGGACATTGCGTAAAAGCTCTCTCACCCTCAATCGTGCACTCGAACATTGTTATAACTTTGAAATTATGTCCAGCGCCTGCGTTATCTGGTTTCGCGAATTCACAAACGCCGATATCAACGGATACCAGAAGATTGTGTTGACAAGCAGAATTGCGAATAGTATCTCGTAAAGCAGGGAATAATAATAGCTGGCATAAAGGAAGCCGATGTTCAGCGCCGCCAGAATAGCGCATTGAACCTCTTCACTCCTCACATCTCCGGGCATCTGCATCAGGCTGTAGGGCAGGAGAAACCGCTCTCGCAATTTTTCTATCTCTCCGGATATCGGTGCGTAGTTGTCAGCAAACTGCGAAACTGAGACGTTTTCGGATGCCTGAGCCTTGTCTATGAGATTCTTTACAAAAGACGAAGCTTCCCCGCGGTTATAGAATTCCAGAAGGTCTTTGAATTTTACCAGGAGTATCATGTTCACGTCTATCCTGCGCAATTTGAATCTCACTCTCTGAAATGCAAAAATGAAGATTACGTCTGCCAGAATGTACGAGACGCTGAGTATGGCGGGAAGATAATTCGGTATCATCTGATTTTCACTATCATGGGAACGATGAGCAGCGGGAGTATCGCATAGAGGTAGATGAAGAAGTAGCCTAAATACGGTATGGCGTAAATTACAATTCCATGCACGTCCGACGCGGGAACGGGTTTGGGATCCTTCACTGGATTCGCAATGCCCTTCGTTATGAAGTAAAGCGTGCTGTTCTCATGGGCTATGCCTATGACCTGATGAGCGACAGTGATGGATTTGTCCCAGGGTGCAGTGAATACTATTATGCTCCCGTTGTGAATGTTCTGTACGCTGACTCCCCTGACCACGAGAACAGAGTAGGGCTTTATGACGGGATACATGCTTCCGGTCGGATCGGCATAGATGGGATGCGCAGTGCCCATGATCAGCGGGAACCCAACAAGCACAAACACGATTATGGACCCGACGGCGATAACCGGCACATACTCAAACGCCCCGGACCTCTTCCTGCTGTTTCCGCTCTTTCTCCTTGCTTTTCCGAGAATCCTTCGCGAGTAGACATTGTCTGCCATAACCAGTTCTACTATCACGAACATGACGCCGAGAACTATGAAATTCCAGAAAGTGACCACGAACGAATCAACGTTTGTAACTATTTTGACGAATATTGATGCGGAGTACAGCAGATAGAAAACCATTCCTGGAAGATTGTTAAATCTGGTCTTGATGTAAATCAGCGCGAGCAGCACGAGCAGTATTGTGTTCGTCACGAGCTGAAAAATCAGGCCAACCATGCCCTGGGCGCCTGCCATGAACGAAACCAGGACGTATTCATAATTCGTGTTAAGCACTATGAACAGTGCCACGAAAGGCATGAATGTTGTAAGCCGGTTAGACCTGACAAGGGACTTCATGTTCAGGTTGAAAACAAGCGACTGGGTTATGACGGAAAAGAGCAATGCACTCGCAAGCTGATACAAAATCAGGACGCCGAAGGTTATCGACAGTGCAGCCCGTAGGAGCAGAAAGGGTTCGAACAGTATGATGAGGAAGAGGCCCCCGAGCAGCACGCTCCTGTATACATCGAAATCAAGTCTGAGGAAGAGAAAACCGCTCCCGATGACCGCTCGCAGAAAAAGGACGACAGCTGACATGATCAGCAAGGGAACCATTAAATCAAGCTCTGACGGAAAAAGCTTCTGGAGTGCAGGGGTAAAGAAGAGGACCGCAGCAGATACTGCAGTGATCAAAATCCTTCTGCGTGGTGACAGCACGAACTCAGTACCCCCATGTACCTGTATTTAATCCAGTACTAATCTGTTTTTCTAACCTTATCTTCTTATTTCTGTTTCATGCGAGTTAAATAAGCTGCAACGAGTTTGCCCTTACAAGTGACGGGGAGGAGGTGAATATATGAATAAAAAGATACTGGCTCTCGCGATGGTACCCCTACTTATTGGTCTGTCGGGAGCCGTGGCGTTTTCTCAGTTTACCGGGTCGGACAACAAGGTGATTAATGCGACCGCGGGCACACTGCAATTCACTGAGAGCGCTGAAATAACAAGTGTTGCAATGGATCCGAGCTCTATGCTGTCCGTCGCAGGACCATCTGCCACCTACGGAGCTGGCGGCACGCCATTTAGCGGCGGCGCAATGGACTTGGGCTCAATGGTTTCCAGTTCGGGAACCAACACGATGACCTACACCATAAGTGCCAGCGGGCTCGCGCCCGGAGACTGGTTCGCAGTGCAGTTCACATTGGCTAACACAGGCTCAGTTCCATTCTTGGCTACAGTTCCAGGCGGTGGTGCAACCGTGTCGGTGAATCCCAATTCACTGTCCTCTCAGGCGGCGGCGCTGACGCAGTTCCCATCAGGTTCTGACGCAACTGGGAGCACATGGTTGTACCTTGACAACACTGCTACGGCATTCGGAAGTGGACTCTTTATGCCTACAAGTGGTGGATCATCCGTTGTGACCTTCAACGTTTACATCGGTCTGGGCAACAACGCCGGCAACTCCTACGAGGGCTCGACATTCACCTACTCGCTGACGATAACTGTCTCAACGACCTGAGACTGATTTCGCCGGCTGGGTGGCTGCGGTCCTGAAACATTTTCCCTTTTTATCCTGTTTTCATTGTTTATTTTGCAAATCATTGCGCACAGCGCAGTTGTCTCAACCCCCCCCAACAGAACTCTCCATCTCAGAAAGGATGCAAGTCTGAAACGCCGTCCTGACAGCGTGCCAGGACCTACCAGTCATCAGTATCTCTTGTCAGAATTAGAGTTATGTACTCATTTAATACGTGCACTGCGTTACACTACTGGCGCAGATGGAATTGATCAGGAAATACGCCGCGATAGCGGTAATTTGCATGTTTGTCGGCTCCTCTGGAGCATTAGCCTTCTCTCAGTTCTCCGGCTCCGACTTTAAAATAATAAATGCGACTGCAGGCTATCTCAGCTACATGGAGAACGGTCACCTTATACAGATCAACGAGTCCGAAGACGGTGTGGTCACTGTTACGGGCCCCAACGGCGTCGTGCATACCGCGGACGGGCTCCCGCCAGGAACAGACGGAAAACTAGGGCAGATATATTCCGATGCAAACAACATTGTCTATACGGTGTATGTGAACAACACCGTCCCTGGAAACTGGGTGGAAATACTGTTCAACATAACCAACGAGGGCACTACCCCGATGTCTGTTGCTTTCTCTGGATACGCTGTGTCTCCTTCCAGTGCATCGATCACACAGCTTACCAAAGGCGATTTCACAGAACACGGAGTTTACACTGCGTCCTCTTCAGGAGGCTGGGTTTTTGCCACAACACCAATAGTCCCGATCAGCCCTCACTCCGTTCACAAAGTATCATCGTTTTTCCTTTACTTCGGTATGGCCAGCAACACTCCAATGGATTTCAGTGGTGACAGTATAGTTTTCACGCTGACCCTCAGCGTAACATCCACATGATCTCGCCTGATGTTCTGTCGACTATACGGGACGCACGCAATGTTTTCCGCATCATTGCACGATGATCTGACGGGCGCTGTTTCACATCAGTTCCGTTTGCCGCGCGGGCCGCCCTGTTTTCTCTTCGAGTACAGCGCACCCGCGGCAAAGCCTGCCAGGGTCAGTGCAATGACCGTCAGCATTACCAGAGGCTGCATCAGTTCGTAGAACAGGCTCTGCCGTGAGGATACAAGGGAAGCGTGGTATTGAATATCCGACACTTCTGCTTTCAGGTACGCAACCTGTGTACTCAGGCTTACAACAGTTGCATTTGTGCTTCCCACAAGTCCAGCAAGCCTGCCTATCTCTGCATCGATGACCGTCAGGTTGCCCTGCAGCAGCGAAATCTGTTTATTAACGGATGAGGGCGAAAAACCTCCAGCGTTGACTTCGCTCTTCAGTCTGGAGAGCCCGTTATCCACATACGCAATGCCTTTCTCAATAACCGATATCTGTTCGAACGCCGAAATTGATCGGAGCCTGCCGTTTTCAAGATAGAAATTCAGACCCGACATTCCGCTGAGACCACTGGAGGTCGTGACCAGGAAGACAACAGTATAGTTTCCGTCAGGAAGATTTGTCGTGTTCCAGCTGTAAGTTCCGTTCAGTTGAAGTCCGGATGCAATCATAGACGATGAGGAAACCGTGTTCAGAATCATTTCTGCTGATGATCCTGCAGGAGCCTGCGAAGTATGGAATGTCAGCGTTACAATGCCGCTTGCAAGAGGACCGCTGGTGCTCGACAGGGAAACAAACGGAGAGAGCGCCAGCGTATTACTGACTCCAAAAGTGTATTCCCAGTATATTGGATTCTGAGTGTAACCCCCAAAAATCCGGAAGGCACCTGCGTAGAAATAAGCCGACTGCTCCACGTTCGCTCCTTCCGCTTTTATGCTTATGTTCAGCGTGCTGTTAACCGTCGCTGGAACTCTGAAGCTGAAAGGCATCAGTCCGTTTGAAACATTGCTCAGCGACATTCCTGTTCCCGCCGCGGGGTGCACGGGAAATGATGTATTGCGGAACTGGCCGGCGCTTCCCTGGAGACTCACGTTTATGTAATTCACGTACTTCAAATCGTTAAATGTCACGTTGCCGCTGATCATGCCCGTCGAGTTGTCTATGTGTGCCGTCGCAAGATATGAGGCTCCCTGCGGTTCCACATAGACAGTCAGCACATTGGAGTGCAGGCCGTTGTAGCTTGCCTGCGCAGTGAAGACCTGCGTGGGAATGGCACCGGTGCCGGCGGCAATGAATGCATTGGTCCAGAGCGCAGTGCTTCCTCTCAGATCAGTCAGGAAATTACCTATCACTGCGCCGGAGGAATAGCTCGACGCGTTGAGTGAAGGATCGATGGAATTGTAGTTCACGTTCAGTGCAGTCTCCGTCACGTTGGCGTCGGGCACCGGCTGGCCGTTCAGAAACACGTTGACAGAATACATCGTATTCAGCTGGCCCGGGGTAAGCACCGAAATCATTGGCACGTTCACACTGGACGTTTCGAAATTACCGTATGCATCTGTTGCCCCCAGCTCCAGCACTCCGCTTGCTTTACCAGGCTGAATGGCGTAGAACTGGAAGGACCAGTTGTTTCCTGCCGTAATGTAGAAGTAACCGTATTCCGGCGACTGTGATGAATTCAGTCTGTTCACATATGCGGGTGTGTATGAAAAGGTGCTTCCAGAAGCCAGACTTTTCAGTTGCGTCACCGTGCCACCGCCGTATAGACCTTCGTTTGTTCCTCCGCTGTATTCAGATATGTTGACAGTGCCTGAGAAGGAACCGGCAGCTCTAATCATGAACGAATGGGCGGTATTTCCTGTCAGCACTGTGAATGGCGCAAAGCCTCCGGTCGAGTTCTGTGTGACGATATCGAACGGCGTATGCAGAATGCCGTTGCCCATGATCAGGCCGTTCCCTGTCAGATATCTGCTTAACAGCGTGGCATTCGGCATGCCGAGTCCCTGAAGATAATTCCACCCGGTTCCGGCCGGATTGTTCAGTGATGCGAACCATTCCGGCAGAACAGGATCCGAGGGAAAACCGACTGAAAGGTTGTACATGTTCCAGCTGATTGAATTTACATAATAGCTGTCGAATGAAGCGCCGTTGCCGGACATACGCACGTATGCGTCCGGAAACGTCGTGTTGCCTGTTGCCTGATAAGCGTTGTGCACGCTGAACAGCAGCGGATTAATGTCGCCCAGCGTTGTCATTCCCAGTGTAAGATTCACCTGCTCTTCCACGAGGGCCCATTCGCCGGCCGTTATCGGCGTCGCGAAGGATGTCCCGCCGTAGAACAGCTGCCATCCGTTCATGTATGCGGTCATATTAAACGCAGCAGCTCCGCTGATTACCGGATCGATCTTTGCTCCCGTGGAATACGTGTCAAGCGCGTTCTGCCACCAGGGCTGTGTTTCCCCAATAGACTGCCCGAAGCCGCCGGCAATGGCGCCCGCATAGCCCGGGTAGTACCAGTATGAAAAGCTCGCAACCCCTGTCGCATTCGCCATGCGTACGCTGAGGTTGAACATGCTGCTGTTGAAGTATGTGAACACGCCGGTGCCCGGGAATGTCTGCCCGTTGGACATCGCAGTCAGCTGTCCTCCGCCCACCGAGGTCGAGCCTGCTGCCACAGCCGGCACGCCTGCCTGAGAGGCAGTATTCCCGGTTCCGGAATCTCCGGATGCAAAAAAGCTTGTCACTCCCTCCAGCGCCAGAATGCCCAGCAGATTGTTCTCGACTGTCAGATACATCGGCGAGCCGCCTGCAACAAGGTCGTACTCTCCTGCTCCGTATGAATTGCTTGTTATGGTCACCGAAGTGGACGCGTTTGTTCTTGTGACAAGGTTCTGTGCCGTGTACGAATAAGCATAATCGAACAGCGAGAATTCAGGATACGGTATGCCGACGAGATCTATGTGAGCTTTAGGCGCCATGGTTGCAAGATATTCTATGTCAAGAGCAGTTTCCAGTGACCATCCGTAATTCAGACCGCTCTGCACCGTCGCCCCAAGGAGCGGTATCTGTGTCATTCTGTCCGTGATCTGATTCTGGTTGTGGAATACCTGTGATGAAAACTGCTGTATCACCGCAGGGTCGATGAGTCCCACTTCAATAAGGGCGACTGTTATGTTCTGGCCCAGGTCGGGAAGGTGGCCGACCGCGGATGATCCGTCCCAGAGATTCCTCGCACCGGTCAGAACAGGCAGCGTTCCCGGAAACAGGAGCTGATAGTTGCTCGCAGGGAAACCAAGCGAACTGGATTCGCTCGCATTCAGGTAGCCGTAAGTGCCGTTGAGATAGTACAGCGATGTCCTGTTTGAGACAATGCCTGACAATGAAGGCGCTACTCCCGACGTCCCGGGACCGAATTTCATGCCCGGCGACATTCCCTGCGGAAGTGAAATTGATGGCTGAAGATATGCACTGCTGAGTCCCGCCACTCCCGCAACGAGGCAGGAAATGGAAGATGGAAGATATGACGGTTCGGTGTTCGCATAGAATGGTACGCTGCTTATGCTGCCCTTCACTCCGCTGCCGTTTCCGAACAGGGGAAGCCAGCTTCCGCTGGAATTGTAAACCATGCTGAATTCACGGATGGAGGTATGGAATGCGGCACCGACCTGCGAAAAATTTCCTCCCAGCGTCATGCTCAGTCCTCTGACTCCCGGATAGACCGAAAGACCGTAACTCTGAAAGTAACCGGCAACTTTTCCGTAAGTCGAATTCGGCTGACCGAACAGGCTTGTAACCATGGAAGGAGTCATGGCGCTGCCGTAACCTGCCCTGGCCGGATTACTCAATGCATTAAGCACCGGACCCACCGGCGTTGCAGGTTTCAGACTCACTGTAACGAATATATTGCTATTTGCCGTCGTAACGGAGCCGTTTGACGGAACGACTGTTATGTTCCCTCCGGCATATTGCAGCGTCGAGATGTTTCCTGCTCCGGACAGCTGCACCAGCGGTCCGCCGCCGGCATTCAACTGTCCGCCTTGTGCCCCCGGAAGCTGAGGCATCGGCATGCCTGCGTCCTGTGCATAAACGGCGGAGATGAATGCTCCGCTCATGACCAGCAGTGAAGCAATACAAATTTGCACCCACCGGGCAGACACTGGATTGTCAAGTCCATTCTGTTTCACGAGATCTGTATTCCTTCTCAAACCACGAGCCTCCATTCAGTCATATTTCCTGGGCAGCATTCACCAGCTGTGAGTGCTGTTTTAGTGGTGTGCTGAAAAGTTCGGTATTAATTAGGCTGCCTGTTTGATTAGCGTGCCTGATATTTTTGCAATTTTACGCTCAAAAGGGGGCACCGGCAGGAG
This sequence comes from Thermoplasmata archaeon, assembly GCA_021796895.1. Taxonomy (GTDB): domain Archaea; phylum Thermoplasmatota; class Thermoplasmata; order Sysuiplasmatales; family Sysuiplasmataceae; genus Sysuiplasma. The sequence continues at coordinate 16,987 of JAKABN010000009.1, forward strand.
GCACTTTGCGTGTAACAGGCATTCCCGTTATTCATATGACTGCCAGCGGAACCAGAATTTCCTGTGGCGTCATGCCCCCGTGTACACCCTTAAATGCCAGATGCTCCCCGTCATAATGCCTGTACCACGCTGTTTTTCCCGAATGCGGGAGGAACCACACGCTTCCCGCCCTTGTTTCGAATTTTGCCGATCTTGCGCCGTTGCCGAAATATCCTTCGCCAGTCAGCCATTCCGACGTTTTCGCGACGCCGAATTCACCCAGTCTGTCGTTGAGCCTGGAGCACATTACTGCCGCATCTTTCGCACGGATTATGACATCTCTTGGAGAACCGTAAGGAGGGATATTCCCGCCGCCGTTCTTCGGTGCGAGCATTCCGTCGAACCAATCCAGATCGTCCAGATACAGCGTTTCATCCGGACTTACGTCAATCTGGCCATGATCGGCCGTCAGCAGTATTAATGTGTCCTCATCCATCTCCTCGGACAGTTCGGACAGAAATCCGTCAACTCTCCTCATCTCCTCCAGGTACTCGGGCGACGAGGGTCCGTAAGTGTGGCCGGCCGCGTCGACTTCCGGGTAGTAAAGTGTTGTGAACGTGCTCCGCTTCTTTGCAGGAGCGAGCTCTGAAATTATGCCGTCAAGTGTGTGGTATCCCTTCCTTGCAGCACTCCCGTGAGTCGCAACGGAGAAACGGCTGTCCACTATGTTTTCCGGAAGATACGCGGTGCATTCGACTCCCTCTCTCGCTAGGTTCTCCGCCGCCGGCTCACCTTCGAACAGAGTCCGAACAGGGATGTCGAGATTCTCAAACTGTGCCTGCTCCGCCGGATTTTGAGCCCTGAACGGCAGTGTCTCTATGATCATTCCGGCCTCGTCCAGAAACAGGAACCATTCCAGCAGGGCGTGCGTCACCGGCTCTGTTCCGGTGAAAATGCTGGTCATGGCCGCTCCTGTTGTCGACGGGAACACAGATGTCATCGGTGCAATTTTTCCTTCATCTGTCATGCGCAGGAGGAACGGAAGATCATCCAGCCGGTTCCGGATGTTGAGCAAACCCATTCCGTCAGCTATGACCAGCAGGATATTCTTCACACCTCTCCGTGCATTCAACGTTTCAGGAAGCACTCCGCCTCTTCCCTTCAGCATGCCTGCAACGTAACCAGAAAGATTGGACAGGCACATGCTCCTGTAATCCGGCTTCAGCCATCCGTGACCGTCCGTGCGGGACAGCACTTTTTCATAATCTGTGTGCATATTCATCTGTAAGGCAGGAACTCGGGTCCCAGCAAGTCTCTCACTATGACAAGGCGCATTATGTTCAGCGCGCCTTCCGCACCCACCACGTACGACAGTATTCCGCGCATTGCCATCTCCAGATACGTGTCTTTTGTATAGCTCAGTGCCCCGTGCCACATCATGACTTTCTTTATAGTATCGAGGGCAAGGGGAGGAGCGGTGAGCTTTGACGCGGAAACGGCTATGTTTATATCCTTCATGGGCACATTTTTCCCGCTGTCATAAGCATCAAGCAGCGTCGCAGCTTTCATCACCTGATTCCTGACCATCTCCACCTGTACCGCCAGGTCGGCAAATTCGAACGAGACGCCTTCGTATCTGGCAAGCGTCGATCCGAACGCACTCCTTCTTTTGATGTATTCGGCTCCCACTTCAAGCGCCCATTGGGCCGCACCAACGCATGCGGCGGAGACCAGCGTCCTCGCATAGTTGAATCCTGCCATTGCGTGGAAAAATCCCCTGTTGTACTCTCCGATTATGTTTTCCTTCACCACATCCACGTCCCTGTATGAGACTATGCCCGTGGATATCCCCATCCTGCCCATATTTTCAAGCACAGTTGTTTCTATTCCCTTCGAGTTGATTGGCACATAGGCAAAGGTGAGGCCCTTGTGCTTGAGCGACGGGTCTGTCTTCATCAAAGTAAGATGACCGCCGCCCATGCGTTTCGCCTCCGATACGCCGCTTATGTAAATCTTCTCGCCGTTGAGTATGAGACGCTTCCCTTCGCGCTTCGCATTCGTCTTCATTGCTGCAAGATCCGAGCCGCCCCCGGGTTCGGTTGTGGCTATGCCCAGAAACTCCCTGCCCGCCGCCACTTTTGGAAGCAGTGACTGTCTGAGCTCTTCCGTGCCCAGTTTCGAAGCCAGATGGCTCCATCCGGTTACCAGGAGGTAATAGACCGCAGTTGCCATGCTCGGATCAGCGGCACCGATCTCCATCGCTCCCAGTGTGGCCATAGTGATGGAACCCCCCTGACCGCCGTACTTCTCCGGTATCGTAGCCCCAAGCAGCCCGATTTCACCCATTCCGTGCAGCAGTTTTTCGGGTATCCGGTGATCGTTGTCTATGTCGCGCGCGATTGGCGCCAGATTGTCCTTCAGAAAATCGTGAACTGTCTTCTGAAACAGCTGTTCTTCATCAGATAGTGAAAAATCCATTCAAATCTACCGAATCAGCTAACAGACTGTCGATTATAATCCTTTCCCGGAAGACTTCCCTGCAATGCGAAATCCGGCCGGTGACAGGAGCTGACCATCCTGTTCCAAAGCAGTCATTTGCGTCATTGTCCGCAACGTCTGTTCAGGCAAGTCCGCACGACGCCTATTCACTGTCAGGCAACTGTGATTGTGCCTGATGGAGTCGCCTTTTCACACCCGGAGACTTACTTCCCCGAAATTTTCTGTCGAATCTCGATCCACGCGGTGTCAGGCGGTTCGATATCCTGCTGCCAGAGGGCACCGATGATCTCCCCGATGTGGTGCGCTTCTTCAAACGTAGTCTGCATCAGTCCATCAGATGCATCATATTCTCCGGGCATCCAGAATACGTGAACCGGACGGGACAAATCACGCGGAGTCAACCTGTTCATATATTCATCTACTAGTGCCCAGACACGACGGTTGTAACTGTTGAATCCGCGCCAGTCTTCAGGCTTCCTGGCGGGGTCGCCGAACAGTTCTTCGAGCTCCGGATCTGAATTTCGGCCCCGCAGAATGTAGCCAATCCAGACCTCATGGACATTGAGAATGTGGACAAGTGTTCCAAACAGCGACTGATGTCCTATTTCCCTGTGCCGGCTTGCGTCGTTCCACGGAAGCCGGCGGATGCGGCGAACATACCGTTCAAAAAGACGTTTATTGTATGCAAAGAGTCGCCGAGCCTGCAATGGAGTCAGGGTCAAAGCGCCGGAAGCAGAAGTGCGTCGCTGCATATTCCCACTGAGCGGCTTTCGCCGCTCTTATAATTTTCCCAGTGACAGGGGCACAGTCATTTTGCCTGTGCCTGGTTCTTCAGTTCCTTTACTATTGCCGGAACGACCTTGAATATGTCGTCAACCACACCGACGTTTGCAACCTTGAATATCGGAGCATCCCTGTCCTTGTTTACCGCAACTATGAAATCGCTGCCGGACATGCCGGACAGGTGCTGGATGGCGCCGCTGATGCCAAGCGCCAGATACAGCCTTGGCTTGACCGTTTTTCCCGAAACGCCAACCTGTCTTCCCTTGGGCAGCCAGCCGCTGTCTATCACGGGACGCGAGCCTGCAAGAACCGAGCCGTTGAGGCTGTTTACAAGTTCTTCGAATATGGGAAGATTTTCCTTCTTCTCAATGCCTCTGCCTACCGAGACGACGATCTTCGCCTTTTCTATATCCACGTCCTCTCTGGGCGGTTTCTCATAACCCCTTACCGAAGTTCTGTTTTTCAGATCGCTGAAATCTGCTGCAAACGGTGTAGGACTGACCGATCCGCCGGAACACGGCTTGCACACTCCGGGTCTCATTGTAATGATGCACGCACCTTCGACTGAAAATTCGCCGTCAATCTTTCCGCCGTAGAGCTGTCTTGTCACTGTCACGATTCCGCCGTTCCTGACGGCACGCACGCAGTCCGTCGCCACGCCCATGTCCAGCGCGACGGAGATGCCGGGAAAAAAATCCATTCCAAGCGATGTGTGTCCGCCGATGATGACATCCGGCCTCCTCTCTTCCGCCACTTTCTTCAGCACGTGTCTGTAAGCGTCGTAAGTGTAGTCTTTCAGATGAGGATCGTCGGCAATCAGCACCACGTCCGCGTTCGTCAGGGAAAGCCTCTCACCGACTGGTTTTATTCCGCTTCCCATTGCAAGTACGGTGACATTTCCGTCATTCCCTGCCATCTCTCTTGCAAGTGATATGTTTTCCAGTGAGACATCCTTGAGGACTCCTTCTCTCTGTTCCGCCACAACGAGTATTTCCGTCATCGTCATCACCTCTGTATGAGTCCTTTTTCGCCGAGCAGTTTAACAAGCTGCGCCGCTTCCTCTTCCGGTTTCCCCTGCAGAAATAGCGTGTTCGACTCCTTCTCTGTCGGGAAGGCAACCGAAACTCTCCTCACCCTGTTCCACGCCTCTATCTGTTGCGCACTGATCTGCAGCTCTGTCAGGCTCGTGGATTTTATCTCCTTCTTCGTCGCAGCAATGATTTTGTTGAGCGACGCATACCGCGGTGTATTTATTCCCGTCTGCACGGTGACGAGACAGGGCAGGGCCAGCTCCACAATCTCCTGTACACCCTGTTCCAGATCCCTGTATACAGTAATTCTGCCGCCCTCTTCGTTGCGCAGTGCCGTAATGAGCGTCGCATGAGGTATATCCAGCAGCTCCGCAACCATGGGTCCGAATCTGCTGCTGGCAGTGTCGAATGACTGTGAACCGCCGATAATGATGTCTGCCCCTTCTGAAGAAATTATGCTGGAAGCTATCCTCGCCTTTACCGCATCGTCCCAGTCGCCATATGAAGCGTCCAGGGCCATGATCGCTCTGTCCGCTCCCTTTGCATAGCACTGCCTGACCATCTGTGTTATGCCCTTTCTCCCCGCCTCTTCTCCCAGGGTGAGAACGACTACCTCACCGCCGTTTTTCTCCTTCTGCCGCAGGGCTTCCTCGAGCGCGTAATCGTCCTGTTCGTTTATTATGTAATTGAGATCGCTTCGATCTATGTCGCCGCCTTTGAGTGCCAGCCGCACATTCCGGACTTCGGGTACGGCTTTCGCAAGGACAATTATCTTCAAACACCATCACCGCACGCGCAGTAATAATGGCGCAGTTAAATATCGTTGCGTCTGACAATGAATGGCAATCACAGACTGCATTATCTGTCTGCCATCCGCTGGATATTGCATCCTCGCAACAGATTTAAGTAAACTCCGGTGCTATTACTCAATGGCATCACGCAAAAACAGGTTCGGATATCATGAGATTGCTTCTTCCTTCGGACAACGACAACGGCACCATGAGCTCTGTGTCAAAGGCATTCGAGACATCCAGGTTCTTCACAATAGCGGAGATTGCCGACGACACAGTATCGTTTACTCAGGTCAGGAAGGGTTTCGAGTCCCCCCAGACCGCGCAGAAGTGGGTCGATGTAATCAGAAAGCTGAAAGTCGATGCCGTAGTCGCGGACAGCATATCTGCCGGGACTGCAGCTGCGCTCGGGTCGGCGCATATACGGCTGATTACAGGTGCAAGAGGACTGACGGGAATGCTGCTGGACTGGGCGGCAAATCTCGGACTGGACGATTTCGAATCAAAGATCAATGCCCTTAACGCTTCTCCGGTCCCTCCTCCGGAGTCCAAACCCTCCTCAGCCGCTCAGCCTGTGCAGGCGCAGTCAGCGAAGCAGCAGGCGCCGGTAGCACCCAAAACTCAGGCGGCGGTTCCGGAAGACACAAAAAGGAGCGCTGATTGAGCCATCGACATTCTTCGCATCACGCTCACGAAAGCAGAGCTGCTATTCCCTCATGAACATCCATGAATTTGTGCCGCCCGATGTGTTTGAAAAGCTCGGCAGTATCTGCCCTTGTGAGATGCTGGTAACTCGAAAGCGGATTTCTAACGTGAACCTTCTTCTCCCTGTTTATCAAGTCCGCTATCTCCTCGTACGGCGTTGCCTGGCCCGTGCCCACATTGAGCACACCCTGGGCTCCGGATTTCATGAGTTTCAGCGTTATTGCGGCCACATCGCCGACGTGTATGAGATCCCTCGCCTGGCTTCCGTCCCCGTAAACGACCAGATCATCCCCTTTTTCCGAGGATGCGGCGAACTGTGAAATGATGCTGGCATAATTGCCCTTGTCGTTTTCCCCCGGACCGTAGACATTGAAGAAACGCAGTCCAAGTGTCTGCATCCCCCCCATCTTCGCGTAAGACTCCGCAATCATCTCATTCATCATTTTTGTCTTTGCGTAATGGTTCTTCTGATCGCTGAACGGTATCGCGCTCCGCTCTGAAAATGAATCTATGTAGATGGCAGCACTAGAAGCATACAGGAACTTTCTGCAACCGTTCTCCTTTGCTGCACCGATGGCCGAGAAGAAGCCGCCGACGTTGACATCGAAGCTGTAATCTGTCTTCGACTCAAATTCAAGGTTTGAAGTCACTGCCGCCAGATGCACGAAGTAATCGGCATGCTCGGATGCTTTCCGCAGCAGTTCGCGATCCCTGATGTCACCCACAGTCAAACGTGCGCCGGGAACAGGCTTGCCGCAGTGCGCAAGTCCCGAAACATCGTAGCCCTGCCTTATTGCCTCGGCGGCAAGGTGGGAGCCTATGAAGCCGCAGATCCCCGTTATGAAAACTTTCTCCTTCATTGCATCAGGATTGCGCTTACTCCATTAAAATTGTTGCAAACCGCGGTTCTTTCAGTTCATGGCGGACGTCGACCCGGGCCAGAGGCTGATCTCTCTCGAATACTTCTTCATCTCCATGAACTTCTCCTTCAGCACGGCGCAGTGTTCTCTGGAGTACATGTGCACAAGCACTGGCGATACATCGCTTCCTATCACCGCAAAATTGTTGTCTATAATCATGTATCTGTCCTTGACGGTCCTGTTGAGGAAGTAATGCACTCTCGGTCTTGTGCGATCATTGTCGAGCATCTTCGTCACCTCCCTCAACTGTGACTGGAATGTGTGCCCCATCAGCTCCTTCGGCGTGAACGGAGCGATTACCTCCATCCTGACGTTCGAATTCATGTGAATGTAATCGCTGAATCTTCTGTCTAGGAAATTTCCTCTCGGCATGCACATGAGCACCTCCTCCTTCGCGTTCATCAACTCCCTGATCTGCGCCTTTCTTATCTCATCGATGCCTGTCAGCATCGTAATGGGCTCTCCGGCGCCGTCACCGTTGACCCTGACAACAGGCACTGCTGAGCATATCTCCTTCACCCATATGTTACGGAATGTGCTCTCTCCGTTGCTCGGATAACCGAAGAGGTCGGAAATCAGCGGCTTTACAATGTATTCTTCAATCGCCTCGCCAATCGGTCTGAGTTTATACTGCCTTGGTCTGCCGCCGGCATCTTCAAGGAAACCCTTCGATTTCAGGGAATTCAGTGTGTTGTGGACTCTGCCGTAAGGTATCTGCGCTATGTTCATCGCGTCCCTGTAGTTCACAGATGAATATCCCTGTGTCACTATGGATGAAATAAGCCTTTTTTCATACATGGTCAGGCCAAGTCTGCTCAGCATGAAATCCTGCCTCGCGTTTTCTTGTTGCTCCCCCGTGACGCCAGAATTGCCCGTCAGGACTATGTGTCTTATCGATTATCAGCTATATATACAACCGTAAACTGCGGTAATTGAAATAAATACCATTCAGATGTGAATGCCAGTAAAGGGGATAGACGCCTTCACCGGCGTCGTTGCTGTTGGGCCGTCGGTCCCGGTACACTGTATTTTTTTACCGGGACTGTAAATCGCGTGTTCTTGCGCGGCTCCGGACCGATTCGAACGGTCATCATCTGGTTAACAGCCAGATATCTTGCCCGTTGGACTACGGAGCCATCTCATTTGCAGCAGGAAACAGAGGGCACTAATATTAATTACCTTTTGTAATATTCATTCCTCTGTAAAGAGCAAATTGGCTCACATATTTCAATAGTCACAACAGGTTGGTAAAACAATGGATAGAAAAGATAACGAATTGCTCTCTGTTCTGAGACAAAATGCGAGACTGCCTATCTCCGCCATGGCGCAGAAGCTTGGCATTGGCCGCAGCACTGTCAGGCAGAGAGTTTCCAGGCTCGAAAAACTGGGCGTCATAAGGCGCTATACTGTTGAGGTCGATGAGAGTAAAATCGGCGAATCACATTCCGCCTTTGTCCTCATATCTTTCATGCCCGGCACCTCCTCACAGCGCGAAGTTGCAAACAGCATTGCCGCGATACCAGGAATAGAGGAACTCTACCTGATTTCAGGCAGCTGGGATATGATTGCAAGAATCCATGCGACCACTCTTGAAGAGATCGGGAGCATAGTGATAGACAAGCTCCGTGCCATCGAAGGTGTCAGCCGAACCGAGACCTGTTCAATATTCAGCCCGGTGAAGGGGTGACGGAAAATGCCTCTGGTCGCAGACGATGTGAAGAGACTTGCCAGACTCTCGATGCTTGCCGTGGAAGCCACCGAGGCTGAGAGTCTCTCTTCTGAAATGAACGCCATACTCGGATTCTTCTCTTCCGTGAAGGACTATCCCTCCAGTAGAAGGAACGCACAGTCCGGTCATGCTCCACGCGAAGACGGCGGATGCGTCAGGGACGAGGCAGAAGCGGATTCCATCGTGGCGGAATTTCCGGCAGGGGAGAGCAGGAATCTCAATGTGCCGCGGGTGCTCTGAATGGTAACCGTGCCTGACGACATGCCGCCGGATACCAGATTCGGGGCGATGCTCGACAATGCATCCCGAGACAATCTGAACTGTTTCATCACTCTGTGCAGTCCAAAACAGCATTCGCGTGAAGGTCGGCTTCGCGGAGCGGTATTCGGCATCAAGGACAATCTTGCGGTCCGGGGTGAGAGGATGACATGTGCCTCACGGTTGCTCGAGAACTACATTGCTCCGTACGACGCCACCGTCGTCAAACGTCTGAAGAACAGCGGAGCGCTGATACTTGGAAAGACGAATATGGATGAGTTTGCATGCGGCTCTTCAGGAGAAACATCGGCATTCGGTCCGACGCGGAATCCGATTTTTCCCGGGAAGGTGCCCGGAGGCAGCTCCTCCGGTTCTGCGGCATCTGTTGCCGCGGGGCTTGTAGATGCTGCAATAGGTTCCGACACGGGCGGTTCAGTGAGGTGTCCCGCGGCGTTCTGCGGAATTGAGGCATTCAAGCCGACATACGGGAGGGTCTCGCGTCACGGACTGGCGGATATGTCAATGAGTCTGGAGAGTCCCGCACCGATCGTCCCAGCAGGCTCTACGGCGCTGCTTGCGAAGATAATCGACGCTATCTCCGGGTATGACGAATATGACCAGACGACATACGGAGCAGCGGGAACCGAATGCCTCAGGTCCCTGGAGGACTTCTCGCTGTCAGGTGCGCGTCTGTCCGTTCCGTCAAACCTCGTTGACCTCTGCAGTCCCGGGATCAGGGAGTCGTTTGCATTTGCGGTCGGGAAACTCAGGGCCGCAGGCGCAGGAATTGACGAACTGAATCTCAACAGTGCCAGAACCGTGCTCCCTGCATACTATCTGACAATGTATTCCGAATTTGCCTCCGCCATGCAGAGGTATGACGGTCTTAAATTCGGTTACAGAGGGGAAGGAGCAGGAGTCGGGGAAGTCATGAAAAACAGCAGATCGGTCCTTGGCGCAGAGGTGAGAAGGCGGATACTTCTAGGCACATACGTCACTTCCGTCGAAGGAAAGAGCGAATGGTATGAAAAGGCAATGAATGCAAGAGCTGCAATAATTGAGGAAACCGCCGCCGTCCTGTCCTCTTGCGATCTCATGATACTTCCCACCATGCCTATCACTCCTTACCCGTTCGGCGAAAGACTCTCCGATCCGCTGCTGATGTATGCAACAGATGTTCTCACCGTTCTGCCGAATGTCTGCGGTCTGCCGGCCGGCTGCATTCCGCTGGGCGGCGGCGCATCGCTCCAGCTCATCGGAGCACGCAACAGTGATGAAAAGGTGGTTTCGGCCATGAAGGCATTTTCGGGAGTGCTGCAGAATGGATGAAGAAGAGGTGAAAATCGGGCTGGAGGTTCACATCTATCCCAGGACAGAATGCAAGATGTTCTGCAGGTGCAGCGCTTCCTTTCTGGAATCGCCTCCGAACACTAACATCTGTCCGATATGCGCAGGACATCCGGGGGCAAAACCCATGCCTCCGAACGCTCAGGCTGTCCGCGCGGGCATTCAGCTCGCTGCCGTCTTCGGCATGAAAGCTGCGGATAAGCCGGTGTTTACCATGAGGAAGCACTACTTCTATCCCGATCTGCCGAGCAATTATCAGCGCACCTCGGAGCCTCTTGCAGTCGGAGGAGCGATCGGAGAGTGCGGTCTGCGCGAGATTCATTTTGAGGAGGACCCGGGACAGTATGATCTGACGAAGGGGACAGTCGATCTCAACAGGTCCGGCGTTCCGCTCCTTGAACTGGTTACGGAACCGGATATGAGAAGCAGTCGCGAAGCACGGGCGCTTCTGTCTGATCTGCTTCTTGCCCTCGAATATCTGCAGCTCAGCAGGGCGGAAATGCCGTTCAAGGTCGATACAAACATCTCGATCGGAGGGGGGAACAGAGTGGAGGTGAAGAACATAAACTCCCTCAGCGGCGTCGTGAAGGCGCTGGATTTCGAAGCCTCCCGGCAGACAGAACTGTGTTCGGCCGGCAAATCTGTCGAACAGGAGACGAGACATTTTGATGCCGTAAACGGCTCCACGCTTCCGCTGCGCTACAAGGAGACGCTCGAGGATTACAGATATATGCCGGATCCTGACATCGGCCCGATCCGCACGGACAATGTGGTGTACGAGCAGCAGGAAAATCCCTTTCTCATACTGAAGCGGATGACCACGGAAGGGATATCCGGACCGGATGCCAGGACGATAATAGCTGACAGACACCTGCTTGACGCTCACAGCAGGATAGCGGCAGTGTGCGGCCCGAGATTCTCCTCAGTTTTTGTTGCCGGGGACATCAGGGCCGAACTCAACTACAGAAAGTCCGACTCTTCCGCACTGGATTCCATGATGGGCGGACTGCTGGAAATAGCAGCTGGCCGCAGTTCATCCAGGCTCAGCAATCTGAACGCGACCATGCTCCTCAGGACGCTGTTTGACGGCGGCAGCATTCATCCCGCAATCGACGAACTGTCCGGAGGCTGGTATGGAAGAGAAACCATAAATGACGTTGCCGCAAGAGCCATTTCGGAACATCCTGATGCCGTTGAGAAATACAGGAAGGGGAACATGGAAGTTCTCAACTATTTTGTGGGTTTGTGCATGAAGGAGATGCGCGGCAAGGCAAAATCCGCGGACATAATCTCTGCACTCCGCGGCATTCTAGATGCGGATGCGCGAGGCTCAGAAAAAGGGAAGTGATGTTCCCGATTCATAGTACATGATCTGACCGTTCGTTCCGTCCACCGTCACAGTGTATCCCGTCACCGACGTGAAGGTGTATGCGAACG
>JAKABN010000118.1 GCA_021796895.1 Thermoplasmata archaeon
GCTGCCGGCTACTGATAACCGCGCCTGGCACGGGCAGCCCGACTGCTCCAGATTGGTTTAATTGCAAGTTGTTGTGTACCGGTGCAACGGGTTACGCCCGAACATGGTATTTGAATGAATCTGCGCGACATAAAGGGACTGATGGTCATAGGCGAAAAGAAAGTGTTCAGCGAAATAGCGGAAATCATCGACATTTCGAGGAAAGCGGACGCAATAATGATATCCATGCTGAACGAAGGCAACGGGAATGACAGGTTGGCAGAAAATGAAGCCATCAGGGTGCTGGAGAAGAAATCAGACGATCTCAGTTTTGGCATAAAGGCGGATGTGACAAACGGCGCAATAAGTTCGAACATAATCAACAATCTGCTGGAATGCGTGGAGATGGCCGACAGCATAATGGACGATTTCTACTACATAAGCAGAGAAATGAGCAGGCTGCGATCGACAGGATTCGGCAAAGGAAAGGACGAGTGGCTGAAACCGTTCAACGGGATGATACTCTCCATGCTTGAGCTCGCAGACAGCGCAATGGAAGTGCTGATACGGATGCTGAGGAGCGGAAACCTGTCGGAGATGAAGGAAATAAGGAAGAGGATAGAGGGAATGGAAGAGCAGGGAGACAACATAAAGGACGCTGCATTCGACCGGCTTTATGGACTGGCCGCAGACATGCATTATCTGCAGTTCAACCATGTCAGCGACATGGTTCACAAGATAGATGACATTCTCGACGGCTGCGAAGACGTTTCAGACCTAGTGCTGGCAATTGCCACATCCATATCGAAGTGATACGGACGCTGGAAATAATAATGGCAGCAGCTCTCTTTGCGGCTGTTGCTCTTGTTTCAGGAAACAACCTCAGCGCCTGTGTGGGGACAGCAGTAGGGGCAGGAATATTCAGCAGGAGAGCCGGTGTAGCACTTGGCGCGTCAGGCTACATTGCAGGACTGCTACTGCAGGGCAACTCCATGATTTACGCTGCTCACAAACTTCTTCCGTCATCTTCGGCGTTACTCGTGACTGAGGCGCTTTCTGTAACAGTTGCAGTGTTCATCATAGGTCATCTGATGAAGGTACCGCTCTCTCTGACCATGTCGCTTGTAGGGCTGATTACGGGTATTTCGGTAGCGCATCATCTTCCGATCGACGGCGCTTACTTCAGCGAGGTTGCGGCGATGTGGATAATAGCTCCGGTTCTGGCCGCTTTCTCATCTTACATATTCACGAGGATTCTCAACAACTCTCCTTCGTCGGATATCTGGAGACGGGTTTCCATTTTCAAGATGCTGCTGCTGGCAATGTCTTTCCTCGCCGCATATGTACTAGGCGCAAATACCGTTGCACTGATGGTCTCCGTTGCCGGCTTCAACACAATTGATGTTGTCGTAGCAACACTCGCAATAATTGCCGGGTGCTCACTGCTGAGTTCGAGAGAGCTCAAAATGGTGGGGCACGATCTTTTCTCGCTCAGATATTCAAATGCACTTGTGACGCTGGCAAATTCAGTAATGCTGGTGGAGATTGCAACGATTTTCGGAATACCCCTCTCAAATACTCAAACATTGTCGGCGGGTGTCTTTGGCTCAGGTCTTTCCTACAGACAGCGTTATATCTCTGTAAAACCGTTCGCGATCATAGTTCTGGGATGGCTGCTTGCCCCTGCAACCAGCTTTCTGGTGGGGTATATGCTCTAGTAATTACGATTTTCGTCATAATGAAAATAGTTAAACTATTAAGCTTATTAAAATATAACCCGTCTCGAACAGCGCCAGAAGGAAGCAAAACATGTCAGGCAGGAAACATTACAATCTGGACAATGAACTCGTGAGCACAGACCTGATGGACAAGGCTAACCATTCCACCAGGAACGCTATCATCGCACTGGTAAAGCAGAAAGGGGAAACGAGCATGAAACTCATAGCCACCTCCCTGGGCATCAGCAAGATGGCAGTGAGCAAGCACCTGTCAAATCTGGAAAGGGACAGACTCGTCCAGAAGAGGGTCATGAGATCTGGCGTCGGGAGGCCCGAATACAGATATTCACTCACGCCCAATGCACATTATCTCTTCCCCACATCATATCCGTACATCGCACTCTCCGCACTGTCATTCATTGAAGAGAAGATCGGGAAGGATGGTATATCAGAATTCTTCGAGCGCAGGAAAGGAGAGTTGAAGGATCGTTATTCATCAAGGCTCAACGGGCTGCCGTCTGAAGACAAAGTCGCGGAACTGGCCAGAATCAGGGAAGAGGAGGGATTTCTTGCCGAATCCGACAGGCTCTCCGACGGCACGGAGGTCCTTGCGGAACACAATTGTCCTCTGATGCAGGTCGCTACGCGCTATCACAGCGCATGCACGGCAGAACTGGAACTGTTCAGGTCCCTGCTTGGCGAGAAGGTCGAGCGAACACACTGGATGGTTGACGGACAGCACATGTGCAGATATCTGATCAGACCTGTGCGCGACTGAGCACCGGCATCTCTTTTTACTCTGCTGCAGTGATTCGGAATAAATACGGAACATCCATTAGCCGTAGTCAATGGACAGAAATGCCGACTATTTCAGAGAGCTGGGCGCCCAGACAAGAGCACTGCTGCCCGAGTGCATTGAACTCAGACGCAGCCTGCATATGAATCCGGAATTGTCGCTGTCCGAAGAGAAGACTGCTGCTGCACTGTCCTCCTTTCTGAAAAAGTACGGACTTTCTCCGGTCAGTTACGACTTCCCGTCCGTTGTCTGCGATACAGGGCCGGAACCTGCGATTGCGCTCAGGGCCGATATGGACGCTCTGCCGGTAAGGGAGGATTCCGAAGAGACGTTCTCGAGCGTGAATGAAGAAGTGATGCATGCATGCGGACACGATGCACATTCTGCGATCCTCGCCGGTGCAGGAGCTCTCATCGGCACGAGGGGAGAGGCGAAGGTGAGACTGATTTTCCAGCCTGCGGAAGAAGTCGGAAAGGGTGCAAGAATGATGATTGAGGCGGGCGCCCTGAACGGGATAAGCAGAATTTTCGGCCTGCATGTATGGCCTTCCCTGGACACCGGTAGTGTTGCAATACTGGACGGTCCGGCAATGGCCGCGCTTGATGCATTTTCGATAGAAATATCAGGCGGAGGCGGGCACGGTGCATACCCGCATCTCGCAAAGGATACAATACTTGCATCCTCCTCAATCGTGACTGAAGCCAACTGGCTGGTCTCGAGAATTATTGACCCTGTACAGAGCGCCGTACTGTCATTCGGCAGCATACACGGCGGCAGCGCCGCCAATGTGATACCTTCGGATGTGAAGATGCAAGGGACCATCAGGACGTTTTCCGGCGATGTGCGCGACAGACTCATGGACGGGCTGCAGCGGGTGTGCGACAGGGCTGCGGGACTGTTTGGTGTCGGTGTTGCGATTAAATGGAGGCATGGCAGCCCGCCCGTTGTCAATGATTCTTCTTTTGCCGGTAACTGCAGGACGGTCGCGTCGGCGTTCATGAAGAGCGTAGACTGCAACAGGACCATGGGAAGCGAGGATTTTTCCTTTTATCTTGAGAAAGTGAAGGGTTCGTTCGCGTTTCTCGGCACGGGAAGCGATGAGAGGACGAGAGCTTCCAAACACAGCAACAAATTCAGACTGGATGAGGAAGCGATTTACTACGGCATCATGCTTGAAGTTGCCATAGCCGAAAGCGCATCTAAATGGTATTGAGAGGAGCGGAAGGAAGCAGATCGACACCTGTGAATTAATATGACAGATATAAGGGAAATATCCGAACCGGAAGATATGAAGAAAATATTTCCGGTTGCCAGCAGTGCATGGGGAATGGAAAAGCCGGAGTCTTTCATTAGCGATGTTCTGAATGCCATACGATTTCACGGCGGACTGGTCCTGGGCGCCTATGACGGAGAGAGGCTGATAGGTTTCCAGTTTGGCCTCATCGGCAGAAAGAACGATACATTCTACCTGTATTCTCACATGACCGGCGTTATTGAGGAGAAAAAATATTCCGGTACAGGCTTTATGCTCAAGGCCGCCCAGAGAGAATGGGCCATTCAGAAAGGGTACAGACTGGTTGCCTGGACGTTCGATCCTCTGATGTCGCTGAACGGCAATTTCAACATCAGGAAGCTCGGTGCCATCAGCAGAACATATCTCGTCAATTTCTACGGGACGATGACCGACAGGTTAAACGCAGGCGTGGAAACAGACAGGTTCATCGCCGAATGGTGGATTCACAGAGACAGAGTGCCTGCCGTGTTTGAGCCTGAACAATGCGCCGCGGCGAACATGACGAAGCAGGGACCATCCGGCCTGAGATGCATAGCGTCGGTCAGTCTTCCCCAGGAAAACAGAATGACCGTGGAAATACCTGCTGACTTCATAGCAGTCAAGAAGCATAGTCTGGAACTCGCCGCAGAGTGGAGGGAAAAAACCAGGCACATCTTCAGGACTGCATTCACAAAGGGATATGCTGTGACATCGTTTGCCAACGTCGGCGGCAGGAGCTACTACCTGCTCGAGAGATCGGCATCAACTGCAGGTTATTGCGGAGAAAGAGTATTCGATCAGGAATGAGTATGTATGCCGCAGACCGGATTTGAACCGGCGACTTTGAGATTTCCGCGTGGAACACTTCAGTCTCACACTCTCCCAGTCTGAGTTACTGCGGCGCGCCGCACAAGTAATCGCTGCAGATATTTAATTTGAATTGTAAACCCCGGTACTGAAAACAGCCGACCCCTGTATGTGGACAGACTGCACAGTTTCTACCCCTGATATACACTCACCGCACACAAAGAAATGCAAAGGATATATGTCATTTTCATCCTGTCCAGCGCAAGTCCGGGAGAGGCATACTAACAACACATTTTTTTAGTGACGACGTCTTCACCACTGCAGGACAGGAAGCGCTGAGTTTGATAATCGGGCATGCATTCTGGGATGGAAAACGAAACAAATTCGCATTCTGGTGCGAGCTGACAGACCTTTTCTTCACTGACAGAACACGTGGACAGAAGGGACTTCATCCCTATGCTTTGCGCGGAAAGGAGCTGAAAAACGCGGCTCTTGCTTTCTCAGGATCGACAGCTGGCTTACAGCATGAAGAAGGAGATGGTATCGCTTCTGCTGCCGACGCAGGACGCAGTCCCCCTTCCATCAGATTTTCAAACCGCGGCAGAGGGCAACGGCGTCTCCCCCGTGACACTTTCCGCCTGGAAAATACCGTCTCTGACAATGAGCCCACATCAGACACTGTCCTTCTTCGCTGGCTTCGAGGACGAAGTCAGGGTACCATTCGTTCCCTCTCCTGCCCTGGGATACTGGAGAGATGCAACCAGGTTCGCACTTGAGATGGTGTCCAGAGGGTGTTTCATGCCCGTCGTGTCGATGACTGGAGCGGGCGGGCACACGATTGGCGGAGGATGGGAGACATACTATGACGAGCAGGGCGGCGGGAGACTGAAGGAGCTTTCGGACTACATGCCCCGTGAATGCATGGCGTCACAGTCTTCCGGTGCGGACAGCAGACGTGTGCTTCTCAAATCATTCATTAACAGCATGCTCGATGCTTTCGTAAAGGGAAAGCGTCGGAAATGCCGATTTCAGCAAAGGCAGCCACGAACATGCTCTCCCTGAACTCTACATGAATACCCTCGGTACGAGAGGAAACGAGGTCGAGTCCGGTGGAAGGGAGGTATCGAAGTTCCATGCGGTGATGGAGGAATGGCTCGGAAACCTCAGGACCGATGCACTGTCGACGGGGCTCAGGACATGTTTCAGGATTGAGCAGC
>JAKABN010000119.1 GCA_021796895.1 Thermoplasmata archaeon
AAATCACGGCAGTCGCGATAGAGACAGAAGCGCTGTCGCCTTCCACTCCTTCGTAAGTGCCTATAAACTGTATATGTATGTCGTGATTGCTTATGTCCTCACCGGAATATTTCTTGATTATGGCAGAAACGTTGTCCACTGCCTCCTTGGCAATATCTCCAAGCTTTCCTGTGGCTATCACCCGACCTCCGGATCTGGTATGTGCCGGAGTTACCTCGGCCACTATGGGCAGCACAATGCCTGAGAATTCGGACATGCCGGAATCTCCGCCCAATGCGGCAAGACCGTTGACTGTGCCGATCAGTCCGCCGGTCGTGATGATTGCGTTGTATTCCTTTCTCCTCTGAATGTACCTGTCGGCGACCTGCTGTTCGAGTGACCTTGCAATCTTCTTTGCCTTAAGGACATGCTCGCGATGAACAGCATCCGATGCTTCCTCCGTCGCTATGTCGCCGGCAACCCTGACCAGGCCGCCCAGTTCACGCAATCTCAGCGTGAGCCTTCCTTTTCTGCCCGCCCGCCTCTGAGCTTCCTTGATTATCTCAGCGACAGCGAACTTGTCGAAATGTGGAATCTTCTTGTCCTTGACCACTTCCTGAGCGACGAATCTGATGAATTTCTGCCTGTTGAGCACATTATCCGGCATCGTAGTATTCATATAGACTTCGTAACCGTAACCCCTCACCCTTGACCTCAGCGCCGGATGCATTCCCTGCAAAGCATCCAGATTTCCCGCTGCGACGAGGATGAAATCACACGGCACCGGTTCGCTCTTTACCATCGCGCCGGAACTCCGCTCGCTCTGACCGAGGATTGAGAAACGTCCCTCCTGCATCGCCGTAAGAAGGCTCTGCTGCGACTCCATCCTCAGCAGATTTATCTCATCTATGAAAAGAACGCCCTTGTTGGCTTTGTGTATTGCCCCCACTTCAAGTCTTTCGTGTGCCGGTGTCTCCAGACCGCCGCTCTGGAAAGGGTCATGCTTCACGTCACCCAGCAAAGCACCTGCGTGGGCGCCGGTAGCATCCACAAAGGGCGGCATCTCGTCGAGGGTATGAGACACCAGCAGCTTGGGCACCATTATACTCTCCTGTCTCTGGCCCGTATAGCGTGTAAAGAACCAGATGAAAATCGCTGCGATTATTCCGAAAAGCAGTATGGACGGGTCGTGATTGTATATGAACACCGCAATGGATGCGATAACGATCATGAGAACGAGCATCCAGTAAACGGAGGCCTTCTGCTGTCTCCTCTGCATCATCTCGGCACGCTGGGCATTCACAATTTCCTTTCCCTTGCCTGCAGGTATGATCCTGATTTTCGGTTCATTAGGGTCTTCGGGGTTGTGATATGCAATTACATCCTGCAGCTCTCCCCTGGGCAGGAATTCGACCATCGAACTGGCCAGCATGGATTTCCCTGTTCCCGGTTCGCCGATCAGCATAACATGCCTTTTCTGCTCTGCTGCCTTTCTGACCACACGAACAGCTTCATCCTGGCCTATGACCTGATCTGACTGGCGTGCCGGTATGCTTATCTCGGCTGTGGATGAAAAATTCTGTGAAACTATCCATGTATCGATGTCATGTAGTTCGTCTGCATCCTCTTTAGTCGGTATTTCACCTTCTGACAAATGAGTTCAGCTCTGTCTGTTTTGTACTTTTCCTTGCTAAATAAGGTTTTTGGGATGATTGTGAATAATCGTAAATCGATGGCTTTGCCGCACTCAGGCTGAAACAGCACACTCAAGACAGAAAACATGGCAAAGACACGCATGCGAAGGCGTTGCGAGAGCGACACTTGTTAATTGTGCACCGGATCGCGTGAAGTGAGCACCACAACAGTTGTACCACGGCCCGGCTGACGCGAGGGATGGGGCCGGAGTCATGTCCCTGTCAGGCAGGATGAAAATTCAACAATCGTGATATACCACTGCCATTCCTGACACATCAATGCTCGGCCGCGTTCCATTCGACGCAGTCATACAGTGAATCGCGTCATTTACGTGCACTGATGCCACGACACAAGATGCGGTAATGTGTATTTGCAGACCGGAATAACGGGCGGCGGACAATCGAACGAAGACAGTTTCGTTGGATGAAACCATGCAGGATGAGTGACAATGACACCTGAAGAGGCGGGAATTGATGCAGACATAGCGGAAATACTGCGATCTGACGGCATCGAAAAACTGTATCCCACCCAAACCTCGACGATTCCGCACGTCATTGAAGGAAAGAATCTTGTGGCGGCAGTTCCGACAGCGAGCGGAAAGTCGCTGATTGGTTACATTGCGCTGCTGAGAGCGTTTAAACAGGGACACAGGGGAATGTACATCGTTCCCCTGAGAGCGCTTGCGAGTGAAAAATACGAGGAACTGAAGCACTTTGAAAAAATAGGTGCAAGAGTCGCTGTTTCGACGGGCGACCTCGACTCGAAAGGGGAGAATCTTCGTAAATTCGATATAGTTGTTGCAACGAGCGAAAAAGCAGATTCTCTGCTGAGGCACAGTTCCACGTGGATCGGTGAGCTCTCCGTTCTTGTCGTCGACGAAATACATCTTATTAACGACGCCGAAAGGGGACCCACGCTGGAAATGGTCATTGCACGCCTGAGGAAACTTGTACCGAACATACAGGTGGTGGGCCTGAGTGCAACCATCAAGAATTCGAAACAGATAGCCAATTGGCTTGAAGCCGAGCATGTGACAAGCGAGTGGAGACCGGTTGACCTGAAATACGGTTCATACTGTGACGGAGAAATATTCTTCACAAACAATGAGAGGAGGAGGATTGAGGTGGAAGAAGACCACCTCTGGGCCCTCATCGAGGATGCGACGAAAGATGACGGCCAGGCCCTCGTCTTTGTCAATACCAGAAAGAGCACTGAGACAACCGCTCTGAAGTACAGAGGGCTGATGGCCAGGATGATTGGCGCAGGAAGGGCAAACGTGGAAGATGGAGCGGAAACAAATGACGATGAAGAAGAGGAAACAGAAGTCGGTAATATTCTATCGGCTTCGTTGAAATCAGGAATAGCGTTTCATCATGCGGGCCTCACCGGAAGGCAGCGCACGAAGGTCGAACGCATGTTCAAAGACAGAAAGATAAGATGCCTCGTTGCCACACCAACGCTAGCCGCCGGCATAAACCTTCCCGCCAGGACTGTGATAGTCAGAGACATATACAGATATGATTCGCAGCTTGGAAACACGCTGATACCAGTTATGGAGATCAAACAGATGCTGGGAAGAGCCGGACGACCCAGATATGATAAACAGGGAGAGGCCATAATAATATCCAGAAACAGGGAACAGGCCTCCCTCGTGCTGGATGAGTATCTGCTGGGTGAAGTAGAGAGTGTAAACTCACAGGTGGGAAACGAAAAGGCACTGAGGAACAATGTGTTGAGCGCTGTTGCTACGAGACTCGCCACGTCTGAAGAAGAGCTGAAACATTTCTTTTCACTGAGTTTCTATGCTTTCGTAAATGACCTTGAGCCACTAATGTATGGAGTGGAGAGGGCCATGACTTATCTCGAGGATAACGGCATGGTAGTGTCGGAAGGGGGCAGACTGAGGGCCACTTCATTCGGCAAGAGAGTCTCGGATCTTTACATAGATCCCATGTCGGCAGTGATAATGAGGGAATCCATAGACAGATTCGAGGCAGGGAAGGAGCTGGGATTCCTTCAATCGATATGCTCTACGCCTGACATGATACCGCTGTTTTGCAGGAGTTCCGAACTGGTTGAGTTCAATGAAATCGCCGAGGGCAGAAAGAAAGAGCTTCTGCAAAGGATTGATGATGCCGAAGATGCGACACTCTACCTCTCACAATTGAAAACGGCAGTGATGCTGTTAGACTGGATAGGAGAGGAAAGGGAGGAAACCATATTGCAGAGATACAACATATACCCCGGAGATTTGAGAAACAAGGCCGAAACGGCAACATGGCTCGTATCAAGTGCTGCAGAACTCTCCTCGCTGCTGTCATCCGGGGCAAAGCAGAATATTGAGATGCTCGCAATGCGGTTGAAGAAAGGAGTGAGCGAGAGGTTGCTCGACCTGGCCGCGCTCAACGACATAGGGCGGACAAGAGCACTTGCGCTGTATTCACACAACTACAAATCAAGAAAGGACATCGCCGTTGCTGATGTGCGGAGGCTGTCGCTCGTGCCCGGCATCGGCGAGCGCATTGCAGAGAAGATAATACAGCAGTCAAGAAGAGCGAAGAAGCCTGTTGCTCCGCAGAAGGAAGAGATTCCGGAGGACTGGTTTTTCCGTGAATGATACGCCTGACTCATCTGTTTACGGAGAAGCGACACTGATCGGCTGTGAAAGAGGCACTGCAGATCCTGTTGAAATCATAACCGAGTTCAGGAATGAGGGACTGGCCGTTCAGCCGGTGAGATCAGACATGGTATTCGGCGCAGAACATATGATGGCAGCGTACATGCATGCCACCAGGGCATTCGCAAGGGGAAAAAACAGTTCTGATGACATCATGACCGAATTTCTGATGTACGCGGCCTGTGAAACACAGATCACGAGAGCAATAGAGAGAATGAAGGTTACATCGCAGAGCGGCATGGTCCTGCTCATTGCACCGGCAATGAAGAGGGAGCCGCTGGAACGCATGCTTTCGCGTCTCGGACTGAAAAGGGATGACAGCCTGCTGGATGTCACAGAAGGCAAACTTGACAATGCTGCCATGCTGGGCGTAAATGGCGACGTGTCTGTGACCGATGCCGTGATTGAGAGGATCGCCATGCTGGATATCATGAAGAAATGAGCGACATCGACCACCAGACCCTTGCCGGTCCGGTGGCGCCTGAAAACCGCAGTGAAGCCTTCGATGAAGCGAAAGCAGTCGATGGACGGGAGTCCGTCAACGCTGCATACGGCCGCGCGAATACCGGAAATAGCGAATTGATGGATGGTTGATAAGTTTTGTCAACTTTTCAGGAACAGTTAATAATGTTGCCATGATAGCAGTTACCTGCATAATGGTATGGAAAGAAGCTGGAGTGTCGGAAGTTGGACGAAAAACAGATAATTGAGGCCCTCAGGCCCGTGATGGATCCGGAGATAGGAATAAGCATAGTCGAACTTAACATGGTGAGGGGCGTAAGGATTGAAGGTGCCAGGGTCACGGTGGAGATAGCGCTGACAGTCCAGGGCTGCCCTCTTCAGAAAACCATCGAGTCCGACGTAAGAACCATTCTTAAGAATGTGCCCGGACTGGAGGAGATCGAGCTGAAGCTAGGTGTTATGACCAGGGAAGAACAGTTTGCACTTTCGGAAGAACTCAGAAGGAGGAGAAATCAGCGTAAACCTGAGGGGGCTACGGAGGTCGCGCCGGGCATTTTCAGGTACGGGAAAATGGGCATACAGCATGTCATAGCTGTGATATCCGGTAAGGGAGGCGTCGGAAAGTCTCTGACTACAGCGCTGCTCGCAAGCGAACTGACAAAAGAAGGCTTCAAAGTGGGCATACTGGATGCCGACATAACCGGGCCCAGCATGGCCAAGATCATGGGAATAAACGGAAGAGCGGCGGCAACAGAGAAGACGCTGATACCGGCAAAGACCGCGTCCGGCATCAAGGTCATTTCCATGAACCTCATACTCGAGAAACAGACACAGGCTGTGGTATGGAGAGGACCGCTCGTGACGAGAGCCATAAACCAGATGTATTCACAGACAGACTGGGGGGATCTG
>JAKABN010000010.1 GCA_021796895.1 Thermoplasmata archaeon
TAGATGTACCGAGAGCGAAACCGAGCGAGTGCTTCTTCGGCATCAAGCACCCCTACACCGTAAGGAACGAGATCGCCGAATATATGCAGAAATCCAGCAGCTCTTACGAACTGAAGCAGATACAGAGCGAGCTTAAACCGAAGACAACACCCTGATACGGTTAATTTAATGGGTGAGGTGGGGGAAACCTCACCCGGGAAGGGATTGGTGAAAACATCTTGCCCATCCCTCCCTTCAGTATCATACTGTAACTGGCACAGTATATGAACTTTGCTATACACTGGTCGAATTTTGAAACTGTGGGCCCGTGTACATTTCATTTATCCTTCCTGGATTTCGAAGGACAATTCATGTTTGCGCAGCTTTTCCATTTCCCGCGCCCTCTGTAAGCCATTTCAATTACAGGCGCACCGCAGGACGGGCACGATTCTCCGGTGGGTGTAACGGTGCCCGACTGAGGCAGCGGGTAAGTCGTGCTGCATCCGGGATAGCCCGTGCATCCGATGAATCTCTTCCCCCTCTGAGACCTGATTACATGTAGCTCCTTGCCGCAATTCGGGCATTTGCCTATGCGGCCGGTCATTCTGTTTGATTCGCATCCAGGATCCAGGCACACTTCGACCGGCCTGCTGCCCTTCGTTATGAGCCTGATCATGGGAAGTCCGCACACGCTGCATTCGTGCTCCGCGGGTTTGATAAGAAAACCGGAGGGAAGAGCGAAAGTCACTACACACTCGGGATAGTTTGAGCATCCGGCAAAGCGGCTCGCGCCTCTTTCGACTATTCTCAGGTCGCCTCCACACGATTTGCACTTGCCGATCTTCTTCTGCTCCAGTATCGCGCCCTTTATCATTTCCCCGATTTCCTTTCTGTTGGCGTCTATTTCCTCTACCACCGTACCGAGCATCTGCCTCGACTCTGAGACCACTTCGTCCAGACTTGTTTTTCCTTCTGCTATTTTGTCCATGTCCTCTTCGAGTTTAGCAGTCATCTCACTCTCGCATATTTCCGGTGCTCTCTTTTCGAGAGCCAGTGAGACCGATGTCCCAATCGGTGTTGGCCTTATGATATCCCCCTGCACGTACTTCCTGTCGTAAAGTTTCTGAATAATCTCATGCCTCGTGCTCTTTGTCCCGAGCGCGAGTTTCTCCATCTCCCTGATCAGGTTCCCCTGAGAATATCTGGCGGGTGGCTTTGTCTTGTCTTCCCGCATCGTTATCTTCCTGACTTCAACTCTGCTGCCGACGACAAGCTCCGGCATATCGGACTCGTAAAATTTGTAATACGGATAATAATGACGCCATCCTTCATCAATCAGCTTTTTTCCTTCTGCGAGGAACGGTTCTTTGCCTATTCTGATTTTTGCATGAATGTTCTGCACTACCGATCTGGGCGCCACCGTCGCCATGAACCTTCTGGCGACCAGTTCGTAGATGCCCCACTCCCGTTTGGAGAGATTCTTTCTGGAGGCACCCTCGACTGGATAGATAGGCGGATGATCGGTCGTTTCCACCCTTCCTCTCGTTGGAACAATCTTCTCCTGTCCCATCAGCCTCTTCGCATCCGCCGCAAACTCAGTTTCGGCCAGTTTTTCCAGAACACCCTTAAGGTACAGCGATCGCGGATAAACGGTGTTGTCCGTTCTGGGATATGATAGAAGGCCTCCGGAGTATAGCCTTTCGGCAATCTCCATTGCTTCTGAGCCTGAGTATCCGAGTCTCGTTGCGTCTACTATGAAAAGAGTCGTCGAGAATGGAACCGGACCGTACTCCTCTTTCCGCTCCGACACGAACTCTTCAACTGTGCCCGTTTTCTCGGGCGTCAGGCCGGAAAGAATCGATTCTGCCTGTTCCCTGTCCCAGAAGGGATTGGATTCATGGGATGCCTGAAATTCAAGGTTGCTGAAACATGTAGCCAGCAAATCGTAGTATGGTTTCGGCACGAATTTTTCTATTTCAATTTCCCTGCGGACGATTAGCGCGAGCGTGGGGCTCTGCACTCTGCCGACCGACAGAAAATTTCTTCCGACCTGGTTTGCTGCCATTGAAATCATTCTGGTCAGCGTGGCGCCCCATGCGAGATCGATGAGTTGACGACATTCGGCTGATTTCGCCAGTTTGATGTCGAGATCGTGAAGTTCCTCGAATGCCTTCAGTACATCGCCTCTTCCCAGGCTGCTGAATCTCGCCCTCCGCACTTTCAGCGTGGTTGTGGAGCCGTCATTCCTGTTACTGTTTTTCGAAATGCCCTCCGTGACAAGATCGATTGCCTCTACACCTATGAGTTCGCCTTCTCTGTCAAAGTCTGTGGCTACCACTATCCAGTCTGCCTTTGCGGCTTCCTCAATGATGGTTCCGACCATCTTGGTGTAAAGCACCCTCTTGTAAGGTGTTGAGTATATCAGCTTCCTCGGATCCGTATTCCTCCAGTCATTGAGTTCCGGTGGGTAGTCCAGTTCTACGATGTGACCCCGGAGCCCTATGATCGTAAATTCACCACCCTTTGTGGAAAAGCGGTACACGGGCATATTTGACGCCCTCTCACGCTTGAACTTGCCATCAGACAGAACAATGGCGAGTCGGAGGGCAACGCTATTTTTTTCACTTATGACCAGGTTATTCATCGTCAGTGCGCTTAAAAAAGGGGTAACTACTTAAAACTGTTTCACCGGAAAACTTCTGGAAAGTGCTGAAATACATCTGAATAAATATGAAAATAGAAAGGATTTGAATAGTAAGCGGTTTGCACACAGCACTGTGGCATATAGCGTGGCTGTCACATGGTTATTGTCGAAACCAGGGACTGATCGCCGGAGTCCTGAACAACGCCGTTAGCGAGCTCGAATCTGACTCTCATCCTACCGTCTTCAAAGGACATGTATGCGTTCTTCAGCTGAGACTGGTAGACGCTTATTCTCTTTCCTTCTCTTGTCAGTCTCCTCTCGATGCAGGAAATAAGCCCCATTTCCTCCAGCAGCCTTATCTTTCTGTAACAGGCAGCAATTGGTATTCCAAACAGCTCAGAAAGATCTATGGCAGTTCGCGGTTTCCGCATCGTTCCCACAAGTATCTTGACGGCGTATTCATCCGTCATCAGTTGCATTGCTTCAAAAGGTTGCATTTTTCCCTCGCCTTTCGAAAGGGAGGCCGATAAGCCGTATATAAACAGTTACCAGTCATTATCATAGTTGATTTTGCCCCATCGGTGAGTATTCCGGATGAAACGTCGCGTGCCAGCAGTGCAAGTGCAATACTAAAATAAGCAGAGTGCTTTGAACCAATATTGAGACTCAGACAATTTCTATGCCCGGAATGCGGATCCAGGAACACCGCAGTGTCGAGGGAACAGGGCAGCGTGGAATATACGTGCCATGACTGTCGTCTGTCCATAATCAGGAGATCCGTCAGAAAATGTCCGACGTGTGGCTCAACCGACCTGTACTATGAGGCTGGTCTCATCACCGGGCAGAAATATCATTGCAAGCACTGCGACTACATAGGTCCGCTGGTCTACGAAGAAGATGTGGAAGAGAGGAAGAGAAACTGATCACGCAAACATAGGTCCGACTTCACCTGATACCTGCTTGTGCTCTTCCTCACCCAGCACTTTTGATATGCTCTTTTCGAAGTCTGCCGGCAATACTACGTCCCTGTTTTCCCTTATTGCGAACATTCCCGCCTCTGTGCACATGGCGTGAATGTCCGCGCCAGTTGCGCCATCGGCCCTTACGGCAAGTTCATCGAAGTCGATTGACCCGTCTATGTTCATTTTATTTGCATGTATCCTGAATATCTCAGCCCTCGCGTCGGCATTAGGTGGCGGGACCTTTATTATCCTGTCAAATCTGCCGGGTCTCAGAAGCGCGTCGTCGAGTATGTCAGGACGATTTGATGCCGCAATAATCTTTACGTTTCCGAGAGGATTGAAACCATCCAGTTCAGCAAGCAACTGCATGAGCGTTCTCTGAACCTCTCTGTCACCTGACGTTGCGGCATCAAGTCTCTTTGCGCCGACGGAGTCGAGTTCGTCTATGAAAATAATGCTCGGCGCTTTCTGCCTGGCGAGTTCAAACAGTTCGCGAACGAGTCTTGCACCTTCGCCTATGTATTTCTGCACGAGCTCTGAACCGACCAACCGAATGAACGCGGCGTTTGTATTCCGCGCGACGGCTTTTGCAATGAGTGTCTTACCGGTTCCCGGAGGACCCACGAGAAGAACGCCTTTTGGCGGTTCTATGCCCACCTTTTTGTACAGTTCCGGGCGCAGAAGCGGATCTTCTACAGCCTCCCTCACCTCGACAAGCTGCTTTTCGAGTCCGCCGATATCTCCGTAGCTGGCGTCCGGTTTGTCGATGACTTCGGCACCAGTGACGATTGGATCCAGAGATGAGGGCAGAAGACCCATTACGGCCAGGGTTTGCTTGTTCAAAGAAACTCTGGCGCCAACTTCCAGCTTGCCTACATCTACATTTTCTGCAAGATTCACAACAAAATCAGGACCGGTCGAACTCTTGACAACTACCCTGCCGTCCGCCAGCAGATCCCTTATGTTACCAATAATCAGCGGCGGTGCTTTGAGCCTGTCCAGTTCACTCTTCAGTCTCCTCAGCTCCCTCTGCATTCGCTCAAGCTCGCTCTGAACGTATCGTTTTTCGCCTTCGACACGTCTTGCCTGTTCCATAAGCTGGCTGTTTCTCTCCTCAAGAAGCAGAAGTCTCCGGTAAATCTCATCTTCAGTATCTATCTTGGCGCTTTCAGACAAAATTCCTACACCTCATCGCATCCCAGAATTTCGCTGACATATTGGAGTCCGCCGATTAAAAACTTTGTGATGAAAATAACGAGCGGCGAAGGTAACCCTGAACGTAACTGCTGGAACGTTCCCTGCTCAGGCCAGTACCAAGAAGGCTGTCATGCGCGTTCTGGCGAGTTATCGGTTGATAGCGCAACTGAATATAATCCGCCATGTGGATTGCATTTCATGAATCTCCCGGATTGGAGTTTCCTTTATTGCCTCGGCCGCGACCTGCCGGGCCGAACCACGGCTATCGTTTCAAGATTTTCGCCAGCACACTTACATCTCTGTCCACGCACCTGCGACATTCCATACAAAACATCATTGTGTCCTCTCCGACGATGTGACTCCTGCCTTCACATCTATTACCGTTAACGGTAAATCAACCGGCAGCTTAAAAGCATCATTCAATACTTGTCTGCACCATGGTGAAATATCCGTCGGATGCTCATCTCAGAGCAGCCGATAAATTTGTCGAATTATTCAGCACCGATAAAAGGGTGGAATCTATACTGCTTGTGGGTTCCTGCGCCCGTGGCCTTGCGACAAAAGATTCATGCGTCGACATAACAGTTATACTGGATGACATGGGTGATTCCTTGCATTTTGAAACCGATGCAAATGACAAATGCCTGAGGACGCCGGAATTCAGGGAGCTTGAGCGGACAGGAAAATTCTCCAATCTTGATCTGAACATAACGGATGGCAGGTTCAAACCGGTTAAGCGCGGATGGACTTCAGGGCCTGACAATTTTGAACTGGAGATTGGCAATACGTTTGTTCATTCACACTTGCTTTATGACAGGCGCGGAAGATTTGATGCACTCCGTGCCGATTTTCTGCCGTACTACGACGAAAAACTAAGGAGGACGAGATACGAGGATGTGAAGCGATATTTGTTCAACAATCTGGAACACATTCCGCTCTGCGCACACAGAGGGCTGCACTTCCAGTGCCTTGAAAGACTGCGCAATGCCTCAAGGGAGTATCTGCAGGCGCTGTTCATAAGCAGAAGGATTTATCCGATTGCATACGACAAGTGGATCAAGGAACAGATGGTCGAAATGCTTGGTATGCACAGAGCATACTCCGATATGGTTTCACTCTTCCAGATAGGCGATCTTGAGAGCGGTGAGCTTGAGGAAAAGGCAGCGTTGCTGCGTATCATGGCTGAGCGAGATCTGGCACAGTAACTGCGAAAGTTGAAAACTGACATCCTCCTGCGAATAAATTCGTGGGCTTGCGCTCGCTTTTTGGTTATGTTCAGACATGATACTGCGCCGTGCAGATACATGCGACAGGCGATCACAGCAGAGGACAGATTTGACTATTGTGTGACAGGGATAATGCATCAATATCAGTGCGGCGGTCTCGCGAATCTTCACACATGAGATTGTGAAAAAGATAGGCAGATACATACATTATTCTATTCCCAGTAGCTATACTTCAGCGGCGAATAGTATAATGACAGGCAACGGCCGCAGTGGACGTATCGGCAGATGGCGGGACACCGTTGCTGAGCCATAATAATGGAGTGGGAGAAATGGCAGTTTGCGAATTATGTGGAAAAGAAGCGGGTAAGCTTGTCCGGGCCAGAGTAGAGAACGCAACGCTACTGCTTGGACCCGAATGCGTGAGATTCGGCAAACCGGTGGAAATGCCTTCACGCCGAATTCAGACCGGAACTCTGCAACCGAGACCACTCAGAACCGCAGGACCGCACCAGACAGTGAGGCCGGCGAAACCGAAAACAGCCAGGAGCGATGGACAGGATCCGCTCGGTGAAGGTGCAGGTGAGATCGCGCAGGACTATTCGAGAAGAATACTCGGAGCGAGGAACGCTCTCGGACTGAAACAGGAGGAACTCGCGGCAAAACTCAACGAGAAGAAAAGCGTGATAAGGGATCTTGAGTCGGGCAAACTGGCGCCGAGCGATGCGCTCGTGAGAAAGCTCGAGAAGCAACTGAAGATCAAACTCATAGACAATACCAAATATGATTACAAGCTGCCGGCGCAGAAGAAACGGGAGCTGACGCTTGGGGATTTTCTGGAGCAGTGATTCTCCTCGTTGCCGTAGCAATCCTGATTAATGCTTTGTCATCCCGTAGTTAAGACGCTGTTCTTCCAGCGCCAGCCTGGCAAACTCAGTCATGTCGAGATTCTCCTTGAGCCCAACCAGAACCGCCGCGGCAGCGGTTTCCAGATTGAGATCCCTGCGCATCCTGTTGACTCTGGACATTGCCTCGCTCCTGCTCAATTTCAGGCCCGATGCTAGTGCCCCGACAATTTCGACTGCAACATCCGCAGATTCTTCGGCGATGCTTGCCGGAGGGGTGATAACCTGCCTTATGTCTGGTGAATTGACATCGAAGGAAGGGCATATTCCGCCCTCCTTTTTCGTGATTAAAGCCGCTCTTTTTGCGTTCTGCAGGAAAATCGCGGCCTTGTCTGGAGGAAACCATCTCAACTCCATCGATGCGGCAAACATGAACTCATCCTCTGTTATCGTCTTCTTTCCCTTTCTTCTGAAAATTGCAGAAACGGCGGCCTTCAATGAGGGAACATCAGTCATCTTTATCCTCCAGTTCACGGAGCGGTGCTATCCGGCCGCGTACTTTCACCAGGGGATCGGAAGACGACTTGGACAATTGCGGCGAATCTTCAAGCGGTTTGTCCGTTCTGATCCACAGATTCACGTCAGTGCTGCCGGTTGACCCGCTCAGACTCTTAACATTCTCGGGGGACAATATTACATCCGTGTAGCCCATTTCCAGCAAATTGCGCAGCTTGAAATTGGCCTGACTGGAAAAACCGGCGTTCCTTACGCCGTCGGAATACTCAAAATCCATGTCTATGACCACTCTGTCGGTCATTCTGATTGCGGCTTCAAATTCAGTGACGGTGAAGTTTCCAGTGTCTACGATGATTCTCTCCGCTCCGGCAACAATAGGGTCGATGATATTGTCGGCCCGTTGGAAACAGCCTTCGTACCATATGGCGATCTCTGCGGAAAGATCCTGTATGAGATCAAACTGATGCTTGTTGCGCTTTCTCCCGTCCAGATCGTGAAGGAGCATCTTGTCATCAGAGCCATGCAGGGAGTCCACAACGTCGAAAGGGTCCATGCGCTCCCCGTTTGCGATGACGTAGCCGCGTGACACATCTACTTCTATGATTCGCAGTGTGCTCATCGGAAAGTGGAGATGCTGAAGGTAATAAATAGCTTGCATTGCTGCGCATCCATTTGTCCGGACGCGCTGAACTCTTTGCAGTTCCTTCGACAGAGCCGGCAGGATAGTTGCATACATTGCCCTGGCTGCCATCGTATATGTCACAACCAGATGCCGCCAGAACTACCGCGAAATGCTCGGAGCCGCCATGGCGAACAGAGATGCCGGGTAACTGAAGGAATATGCCGTACCGAGGCAGCAGTGACACATATGCAATCACTCTGTGCGCAAGGCATTCTAGGGAGGACACGGTGCATTGGAAACAGACGGCGTTGTCGCCGCATCAAGAACATTCAAGCACACTGAAAGTAGTAGTAAATTATATATAGAAATGCAAACATAAGCCATTAAAAAGGACGGAGATTGAAAACATGATGGCAGGTCAGGGCGGGCAGATTCCGATCATAATATTGAAAGAGGGAACGAAGAGGGAAAAGGGCAAGGACGCCCAGTCTAACAACATAAGCGCGGCAATGGCGATTGCAAACGCAGTCAGAACTACTCTGGGTCCACGTGGAATGGACAAAATGCTCGTAGACGGCATGGGAGACGTAGTCATAACGAACGACGGCGTGACGATTCTCAAGGAGATGGAAATCGAGCATCCGGCGGCAAAAATGATTGTTGAAGTGGCAAAGACGCAGGATGCGGAATGCGGCGACGGAACCACCACAGCGGTTGTGCTGGCAGGCGAACTGCTGAAGAACGCACAGCAGCTTATCTCGTCAAACGTGCATCCCACAGTAGTTACAAGAGGTTACAAGGATGCCGCAAACAAATGTGTGGAATACCTGGAAAGCGTATCTATCCGCATTTCTCCGAACGACAGAGCAGTTCTGCAGGAAATCGCGGCCACTGCAATGAGTTCAAAAGGAGTTGCAGGCGCAAAGGAACAGCTTGCAAAAATCGCAGTCGACGCAGTTACGAGCGTGGCGGAAAAGTCCGGCGAGAGCTACCGTGTGGATGACGACGACATACAGCTCGTCAAGAAACAGGGAGGTGGAATTGGCGACACGATTCTGCTCAAGGGCGTGATTGTAGACAAGGAGCCGGTACACAGCGCAATGCCGAGGATAGTCAAAGACGCAAAGATAGCGGTTATCGATGCCGCTCTTGAAGTAAAGAAAACGGAACTTGATTCCAAGATCGAGATCACGGATCCTGCACAATTGCGAGGATTCCTGGACGAAGAGGAAGGCATGCTCAAATCAATGGTTGAGAGCATAAAGAAGGCGGGCGCGAATACTGTATTCTGTCAGAAGGGCGTTGATGACATAGTGCAGCACTTCCTGTCAAAAGAAGGCATCTTTGCAGTAAGAAGAGTGAAGAAGTCCGATATGGAAAAGCTGGCCAAGGCCACGGGAGCAAATATTGTGACGAGGCTGAACGATCTCAGTTCCCGGGACCTGGGTTATGCCGCGACAGTTGAGGCACGAAAGATACAGGATGACGAGCTGACGTTCATAACGGGATGCAAGAATCCCAAGTCCGTCTCAATTCTACTGAGGGGCGGAAGCGAGCACGTAGTCGATGAACTGGAAAGATCTCTTGTCGATGCCATCAGCGTCGTTGCTCTTGCAGTGGAGGATGGAAAAATGGTCGTCGGCGGAGGAGCTACTGCGATAGAGCTTTCACAGAGACTGAGCGATTACGCTACGTCTGTCGGCGGAAGGGAACAGATGGCCATTGAGGCGTTTGCCGCTTCGCTGGAAGCGGTGCCCACTGCACTCGCTGAGAATGCGGGCCTGGACACCATTGACATACTGATTGAGCTCAGGAGCAGCCATAAAGCAGGCAACAAGTACCATGGTGTGGATGTTCTTAACGGCAAGGTAGCGGATATGCGCAAAGCAAACGTGCTTGAACCGCTGAGAGTTGGCAAACAGGCTATTCAGTCAGCCGCAGATGCGGCTTGCATGGTACTGCGCATAGATGACGTCATATCGGTAAAATCTTCTTCCCCCGGAGGAAAGGCACCTCCCGGAGGATACGGTGAAGGCGGAGACGAGGACTGAGCGAACCGGGTTTCCGTGCGATAGCCTCTGCAGGCTGGCATGCATTCCATAAAATTAATAACAGAGCAGGTGGAAACAGATTAAAGCGGCTGGAACTGCATTGCAGGGTGAAAATATGAATAACGGTTCGTCGGAAAAGGAGCTCGCAGACGCAGAGAGCAGACGCGATAGCAAAAGCGATACAGTCGATAAGACGGCGGTTGAAGAGAGCAACGCAGAGTCGGTGGAAATGCTCAGAACTGAGTCGGAACTGCTGCATAAATCACTCGAGGAAAAAGAGACGACCATCAGAGATTATGAAAATCTGCTGAAGAAGATCCAGGCAGATTTCGACAATTACAGGAAACGGATCGAACGCGAGAGAGATGAGTACAGCAAGCTTGTCAACGAACGGCTTGTGAAGAAACTGATAAACGTCATTGATGATCTGGACAGGGGACTCAATGAAACCAGCGGAAATGGTTCGCACGACGCATTCAGGACAGGCGTTGAAAAAATCAGAGAGAATATCATGCAGATACTGGTCGAAGAGGGATTGAAGGAGATACCGACAAACAAGCTGTTCGATCCCTATTACCATGAGGCACTGGTTGTTCAGGAGAATACAGAATACGGCGACAACGAGATAATGGAAGTGTATCAGAAGGGGTACACGCTGAACGGCAAAGTGACCAGACCGGCCAAGGTGCGCGTGTCAAGAAGAGTGGAGAAGAAACAGAGCGCAGAAGAAACGGACAAGGACATTTGAATATCACGAAGGTGAAAAAAACATGGCAAAAATCATAGGAATAGATCTGGGAACGAGCAATTCGGCAGCCGCGGTAATAGAGGGCGGGAGGCCGACGATCATACCGAGTGCGGAGGGCACGAGCATTGGCGGAAAGGCTTTTCCGTCGGTTGTTGCGTTCACAAAGGACGGCGTCCTCATTGGGGAGCCGGCAAGAAGGCAGGCCATCACCAATCCATCGGGCACCATATTTGCGGCAAAGAGGAAAATGGGAACAGACTACAAGTACGGCATAGAGGGAAAGGAGTACACACCACAGCAGATATCCGCATTCATACTGCAGAAGATCAAGAGAGATGCGGAAGCGTTCCTTGGCGGACAGGTCCAGAGGGCTGTGATAACGGTTCCTGCATATTTCAACGACAACCAGAGGCAGGCCACAAAGGATGCGGGTGCAATTGCCGGCCTGGAAGTCGTGCGCATCATAAATGAGCCGACTGCGGCGGCGCTCGCATATGGACTTGACAAATCAGAAAAGGAGCAGAAGATATTGGTTTTCGACCTCGGAGGCGGCACGCTCGATGTCACCACCATGGAGTTCGGTCAGGGTGTTTTTGAAGTCATATCGACGAGCGGCGACACACAACTCGGCGGAACCGACATGGACAAGACAATCATAGATTATGTGGTCGCGTCATTCAAAAATGAGAGCGGTATCGATCTGGGAAAGGATCAGACGGCCATGGAGAGGATCCGGGAGGCATGCGAAAAGGCAAAAGTGGAGCTCTCAACGATACTTGAAACGGAAATAAATCTTCCTTTCATTGCCCAGGATGCTGGCGGCCCGAAGCACCTTACCATGAAGATAACGCGCGCGAAGCTGGAGGATCTCATCAGACCCATTATCGAAAGATGCAGGGCACCGATAAACCAGGCCCTGAACGACGCCAAAATTGGCGCCTCTAACATAGACAAGATCATACTGGTCGGCGGTCCCACCAGGATGCCGATAGTGCAGAAATTCGTCGAAGATATACTCGGAAGCAAGATAGTGAGAGGCGTAGACCCGATGGAGTGTGTGGCGATGGGCGCTTCGATACAGGGAGGCGTGCTGGAGGGGACGGTAAAAGACATACTGCTGCTCGACGTTACGCCTCTCTCGCTTGGTGTCGAGGTGCAGGGCGGTGTATTCCACAAACTCATCGAGCGTAACACGACCATACCCACAAAGAAGACGGAGACATTCTCGACTGCGGAAGACGGTCAGACCAGCGTCCCGATACATGTCCTTCAGGGCGAAAGACCGATGGCTCTGAACAATGTCACACTGGGCAGATTCAGCCTGATAGGCATTCCGCCCGCACCACGCGGCATTCCACGGATAGATGTCACGTTCGACATAGACGCGAACGGCATACTCCATGTAAGCGCGAAGGATATGGGAACGGGGAAGGAGCAGAATATTACCATCTCAGCCAGCAACAAGCTTTCCAAGGATGAGATTGAAAAGATGATGAAGGAAGCGGAGCAGTTCGCCGAAGAGGACCGGAAGGCTAAGGATCGCGCCGAGATCAGGAACATGGCTGAAACTCTTTCATATACGACCAAGAAGACAATCGGCGATCTTGGAGAGAAAGTCAGCGCGGAGGACAAGGCGAAGATAGAAGGGCTGATTAAGGAACTTGATGAACTGCTGAAAGGCGACGATACCGAGAAACTTAAGCAGAAGTCAGAGGAGCTCAGCAAGATTCTGTACGAAACTTCGTCGAAAGTGTACCAGAGCCAGGCAACCCAGCAACCTCCTCCAGGTGAGACGGGCACACCCCCGGGCGATTCTCAGCCTGGTGGAAGCGGAGCCAAGGACGGCGATGGTTACGTCGACGCAAACTACAAAATAGTCGATGACAAGTGAAATATCGACCTGAGGTCTGCAACAGATGGCGAAGGACTACTATGCTGTACTGGGCGTCAGCAAGAATGCGTCTCCGGACGAAATAAAGCGCGCATACAGGAAACTGGCGCAGCGGTACCATCCGGACGTCGCCAAGATGGACAGAAAGGAGGCCGAGGAGAAATTCAAAACAGTCTCGGAAGCCTACGAAGTCCTGATGGATGCTGAGAAGAGAAAGAATTACGATACGTACGGCAGCGAAGCCGTTAACTTCGGAGGAAGCGGATTTGACTGGTCAAATTTCACCCATTTCCAGGACATTGGAGACATATTCAGCAATTTCGGTTTCGGCGGAGGAGGTTCGATATTCGACGTCTTCTTCGGTTCGCAGAGACAGAGACGCGGCTCCTATGCGGAGACGGGAGCATCGCTTCAGTACGACCTTGACATAACGCTTGAGGAAGTCAACAGCGGCGGAAGCAGGATGATAGAAGTCCCGAGATCCGTCCAGTGCAGTGAATGCGGCGGAACTGGAGCGGAAAAGGGCAATCTGTCCATGTGCCCCACTTGTAACGGCAAGGGCCAGATGACGCACAGGCAGAGCGCGCTCGGAGGAAATTTCGTCACCGTCAGGACATGTCAGACCTGCGGCGGCAGAGGCAAGGTCATAAGAGAGAAATGTCACGTCTGCAACGGCAGGGGAAAGACACACACAGTATCGAAAATCGAGGTGCAGGTACCGCGCGGCGTTGACGATGGAACGCATCTCAGAATTGGAGGCGCGGGTGAACCCGGCATCAACGGCGGATCGCCTGGCGACCTGTACGTTGTTATGCATGTTGCCAGGCATCCCGAGTTCGGCAGGGAAGGGGAGAATCTCTTTTACGCGACCGAGATCCCGTTTACGGTTGCCGCACTGGGAGGCGAAATAGAGGTCCCGACCATCGGCGGCAGGGCGAAGCTGCAGATTCCGCAGGGCACCCAGCCCGGGGCGACACTGAGGATGTCCGGACTCGGACTGCCTAGGATGCAGGGCAGGGGCACCGGAGACCTGTTCGTTTCTGTGAAGGTCCGGATACCGAAGAAGCTCAGCGCCGAACAGAAGGAATTGCTGCGCAAATTCGCCACCACAGAGGAAAAGAGCAAGGGCTTTTTCTCAAAACTCAAGAACGCCTGAGGGCCGAAATCACACGCTCCTCGGTGTATCCGAACGGGGAGAGCATCGTGTAAACGGCTCTTGCAACGAGCCCTGTATAGTAACAGGCATCGTACAGCTCGCCGCCGGACAGCAACTGCTCGGGAATAATCCTGCCTCCGCTTCCTTCCGGTGCGACTACAAACCGCACCGTTTCGCCCGCGCTCCTGCTGATGCCTGCCGAACGCAGGGCCGTAAGCGCCAGTTTCTGCTCATTCTCCGTTCTGTACTCGGACAGGTTCCTCGATGTCCTCCTTGTTATCACGAGTTCCTCCAGCGGATAGTTTCCTCGTCCGACGCATCTCACGATGTCCCTTATCTCCGCAATGCCGGCTGAGGCTCTTGACAGGAAGTCCCCGATGTCCGACGAGCCGCGGAGTTTCTGCAGCATGGTGTCCTGCGCAAACCGCACCAGTCCCGGTGTGTCCGAGCGCCTCAGTTCTATACCCCTGATCTTCATGCTGCCGTCCTCGAACTCACCGTAATATCTGTTCAGGCTTCCCTCGCCGTTTCCCCTGTTTCGAAGAAAGACTATCCACCTGTACCTGCCTTCCACACATAGCGGAATGCCCGTCTCCTTTCCCACCCGCCCGGCAAATGCATTTATGTCGCCGTTGCCGCTGAGCCAGAGCGAATCTACTATTCCGTGGAGGATGCTAAAATTCATTTCATCTGCAATATCCGCAGCCTTCAGCAGCATCTCTCTTCCAAACGCGTTTATAGATTCGTGGCACTCTATGCTGCCGAATTTGGCGTTTCTGTATCCGGTATACCCGAACGAAGTAACGAGAGCCCATTTCAGCGCATTGCTCCTGTCATGCGATTCCGCGCTACCGGATCTCCTGTAACGCCGCCTGCGCGCCATGAGCATGCCCGCAACCGCTGGCACGATACCCTTCCTCTTTCTGCAGAAATAATAAGAGAGGCCCGGCGCACGTGCCGCTGCGTTACTGCAGCAGCCGCAGTTTAGCGTGTCCACCGATATGTTCTCCTTCTCCATAATGCCCGGATACAAAGATGAAAAATCCACACCGTACACGTCGGAGTAGAAGCCGGGACGCGGAGTGTATATGAAGCCCCCCCTGTCTGAAACGATGAGCTCCGAGGCACTCTTGAAATCCTCCGGCCTGTTCTTCTTCCACGGAACGGCCACTCCCCTCTTCAGCGCCTCCGCCGTCTCCATGCTGCTTATGGCCGTGCCCGGAGAGAGTCTTGACATCTGCTGCAACCCTATGAGCGACAGACGCGATATCTCCGCCAGGCCGTTAATTCCGGATTCGAGAAAAAGAAATGAGTTGTTCGTATCAATATGGATGCGCCCTCTGAGCATGGCCGGCGACGGTCTGTACATTACACGACCGTATGTTGTGTAACTCTTCGCGCCGTACGAGTCGCGCATCCCCTCCTCCCTTCCGAGTGTGAATGAATGCAGCGACAGGGCCGCCGCCCTTCTGTACATCTGCCTGATGAAATCATCATCCCCTCCCTCTGTTATGAGAATGTCCGCATCTTTCTCCCCGAGTATTCTGGCGGCTTCGAGCAGCATGTGCCGCTCATCGCCGCGCAGCGCCGTGCCGTCGATATCAATGGCGCTTATGCGCTGCGCACTTCCCTTTCCGCTTATTGCCACATTCATCCTGCACACATTGAATGCGTTTACATCATAGTCCATGTCGCTGACCGAATCCATGCAGTGTACGAGTCCTCCGCAGGACACGGAGACGCGGGCGAGCGGAAAAACACCCCTGTCGATCATGAAGAGCTGCTCATAGGGTATGTCTGCATCGTAGAGCGTGAACGCGGAGTGTGCTCCGGTTGAATAGATATCTTCCGCGAGTCTCCTGAGCAGCCGGAAGTTGTCCGATGATATTTTCAGCAGCCTGGACGTGCGCATGGACGGCGCCGTTCTCCTGCTTTCAAACAGCGTGTCTACAGCCTCTCCGGCAATCTGTTTTGCAAGATCGTCCAGACCTGTTCCCTGAACATAGAAATATGGCCTGTAACCATATTCAAACTTTACCGTCTCCTCTCCTCTGACCCATAGAACTATCCTGTTTCTCGCGGTGTCCGCATAGCAGTCCAGAATCTGTCCTTCCATCTCTCTGCCACGTTCAGAAGCGGTGTCTGTTTTTGAGTCCCTCTATCTCCTTTTCCTGTTCCATGAGAACTGAGAGCACCATGCCTTCCACCGGATTCAGAAAAGCGGCATATGAGGATGCGGCGGCATTGTGCCTTGCCCTTGCGATTACCCGATCCAGATATATTCTGTCCTCACGCCTCAGCGCTCTGCCGAAGAACTCCCATCTGGAGACGACCCTTTCTATCTCCTCCCTGAATGTAGGAACAGTTCTTCCCATTCAGCACATCTCCTCCTCGAATTCCTGCAGCGAACGCTGGTGGTGATGTGCATTCCACCTGTTTACCGCCGGTACCTCGCCGTCAGCGCTGATCTCTATGCTGCCATTGCAGCTCTGCACACCGGTGATCCTGTCGAAGGCGGTGCTCATGATTCGCTCCATTTCGTTGCTGCCGCAGACGTCCACGGAGGTTGTCATAAGCGTCCAGCATCCGTGCCTGGCCGTGAGTTCACCGAAGCCATTCAACGAGTTTGATAGCATATCCATGCCCTCCCTCCATCTGACTTCACCTGTGAACAGTTCGGCGACGGATGAGACTGAAAGAAACATAATGCCGTGCATCTCTGCCTCCGTAATTGCGGAGTGCGAAATTGAATTCAGCTGATGGGCGGTGAATGCCCTCGCCACCCTGATCCTGGAGAGGAATTTCCGGGCGTCATATCCGCACCTTTCCGCAAGCTCTACGATGATGTAGGGATTGAATGTGTTTCCGCCGTCGATCCAGAGAACGGTGCCGTCCGAAACGCACATGGCCCTGAAGACGGTGGAATGCAGTATGCGATTCACGGCTGCATCGTTGCCGTGAAGAAGATTGCTGCGACCCCTTTCTATTAACTGCCCGGGGCATTCGACAACAGGCAGATATGTGCGCACACTGTCTGGATTTTCCACCGCGTGGATGGTGGATGCGCGCTGACGGTTTACCGTTTGCATGTGTGTATCCACGGACACAGGTTATTTAAACGGCGACGGGGGGAGAGGTCGCCGAAAGATGCAGGAGCACGGCAAAATCGGCAATTAATCCGGATTCTACCCGGCATAAATAGTCTCACAGACTGCAGCCGCAGAACGGCACATCGTGGATAGTTTTATGCTTTGACCGCAGTTGAGGCAAATATGCCTGCCACTGTTCTCGTAGGCCTTCAATGGGGAGATGAGGGAAAGGGCAAGATTACAGACTTTATGGCCGGGATGGCCAATGCGGTAGTACGCTTTCAGGGGGGAGCGAATGCAGGACACACCGTCGAGTTTGGCAGCAGCCGCTTCAAATTTCACCAGATACCGTCCGGAATGCTGCACAAGGGTGTCACCGGCATAATAGCCAATGGCTCTGTCGTCGACCCGGAAGGACTGCTTTCGGAGATGGAAGGCGTAGAGAGCAGGGGCTTCGATCTGTCCAAACTCTACATAAGCGACAGGGCGCACATTGTCATGCCGTATCACAAACAGCTCGACGGCGCTGAGGAAGCGTTGCGGGGTGCAAATGCGCTTGGCACAACAAAGAGAGGGATAGGCCCGTGCTATGCCGACAAGAGCGCACGGCTCGGTTTCAGGATCAACGAACTGTTGAAGCCCGATGCACTGAGGCAGAAGCTGGAATTTGTCTGCAGGGTGAAAAATGCGTATGCGTCCGCCCTCTCGCTCGATGTGGATATTGATGCCGGCGCCATATACGAATCCATGCTGAAGTACTCCGGAGCGATTACGGAACATGCCCGGGATACAACCGGCATGATCAACAGCATGATGGCCAGAGGCAGAAAACTGCTCTTTGAGGGTGCCCACGGCATTATGCTGGATATCGACCACGGAAACTATCCATTCGTCACATCATCCAACACCGTGGCGGGTGATGCCTACGCATCCTCCGGCATGTCTCCCAGGCATCCGATAAGACCGTTCGGCGTGTTGAAAGCCTATTCGACCAGAGTCGGCGCGGGACCCTTCCCGACGGAGCTCTCTGACACCGTGGGAGAACATCTTGCTCTGAAGGGCATGGAAGTCGGAACAACAACGGGAAGACCCCGGCGCTGCGGATGGCTCGACCTGTTTGCAGCACGACACGCAATCATGGTGTCGGGCGTGAGGGAAGTGGCGCTGACGAAACTCGATGTTCTCTCGGGTATCGACAGGCTGAAGGTCGCCGTGGGTTACGAGTATGATGGAAGGAAGCTCAGGGACTATCCTGCGGACGCTTCGACCGCGTATTCTGTCAGACCGGTATACAGGGAATTCAGGGGATGGAATGATCAGCTGGACGAAGGTATGAAGAGATATGCGGATCTGCCACAGGCGGCGAAGACATACATTTCATTCATAGAGAAGTTCCTTGATGTCAGTGCGAGGATCATTTCCGTCGGCCATACGAGAGACAGGACAATAGTGAGAGGAAAAATATCCATTTAGCCGCTTCGGCACATAATGGCAATTTGTCGCATCGGCGTTTCCACTCTGCTGAGCGCGGACGCTCCATGTGTTCAAAGAGCGCAGGTGCATGGTTTGCGCAGAACTGCAGCGGGCCGTGTTTCCGCCAGAGCGCATGCGTGAAAGAATCGCCAGCGCATTCCCCGGTCTTCAGGCCGGAGAGAATGCCACGTGCGCAAGATTAAATTACAACTATCCGAGTTTAAGCTCATGCCTGAAAGAAGATCGGCGGAAGTTTATGCAGGGCCAGAAAGAGCGCCGAACAGGGCGTTCATGAAATCGATGGGACTTACGGACAGCGATCTGGAAAATGCGATTGTGGGAGTGGCGGCCGCATGGAACGAGGCGGGGCCGTGCAACATACATGTCCTCACACTCGGTGAAAAGGCAAAGGAGGGGATAATATCCGCGGGCGGAACACCGCGCATGTTCACCACCCCTGTGGTCATTGACGGAATAGCGATGGGCACAAGTGGCATGAGATATTCGCTGATCAGCAGGGAGATCATCGCGAACACCGTCGAACTTACGGTGAATGCTCACGGATATGACGGTTTTGTGGGACTTTCAGGCTGCGACAAGACCAATCCGGGAATGATGATGGCCATGGCCCGGCTCAATATTCCATCCATCGCGATGTACTGCGGCACCACGTTGCCAGGAAGCTACCACGGCAAACCCGTCGCGATAGGAGATGTTTACGAGGCGGTGGGAAAATACTCATCAGGCAACCTTTCCGCCGGAGAACTCAAGGTCATGGAAAACTGCGCAATACCGACCGCGGGAGCGTGCGCTGGCCTCTATACAGCAAACACAATGGCGATGATTATGGAGGCGCTGGGCCTCGCGCTGCCTGGAAGTTCCTCACCGCCCGCAGTTGACGGTTCAAAGACGAACTTCGCTTTTGAGACCGGCAGGAGGCTCATGGAGTTGGTGGAAACAGACCTGAAACCGAGAGACATACTTTCGCATGAATCGTTCGAAAATGCGATCGCAGTGCTCATGGCGTCCGGAGGCTCGACGAATCCCGTCCTCCACCTCATTGCAATAGCGAGTGAGGCGGGCCTGAAACTCGACCTGGACGAGTTTGACAGAATAGGCGCGAGAGTCCCGGAGATTGTGAACATGAAACCTTCGGGCGAATACGTCATGGCCGATCTGGACAGAATCGGAGGCGTCCCCGTTCTGATGAAGAAACTCCTTGATGCGGGCATGCTCAAGAAGAATGCCATGACCGTGACGGGAAAAACGATCGGGGAGAATCTTTCGTCGTTTGTGCCGGATGGAGCGTCACAGGATATTGTGCATGAGGTATCGCATCCAATCTACCGCCGCGGAGGAATAAGAATTCTGCGCGGTTCGCTGGCCCCTGACGGTTCCGTTATCAAGGCTTCAGCATCCAGAGTGGAGAAGATAACGGGGAGGGCGAAAGTCTTCGACTCTGAGGAAAGTGCATTCGAAGCGGTCATGAAGAAGAACGTCCGGGAGGGAGACATAGTGGTGATAAGATACGAAGGGCCGCGCGGCGGTCCGGGCATGAGGGAGATGCTGGCCGTGACCGCGGCGATAGTCGGCCAGGGACTCGGCGAAAAGGTCGGCCTCGTGACCGACGGCCGTTTTTCAGGCGCAACGAGGGGCATAATGGTGGGGCATGTCTGCCCGGAGGCGGCCGTCGGCGGACCCATTGCGCTCGTGAATGACGGGGACAGCATAACCATCAATGTGGTGCAGGGGAAGCTGGATATAAACGTCGCTGAAGTCGAGATGTCGCTGCGCAGTAAAGGGTGGAAGAGCGGCGCGAAAGCACCTGCCCCGGGGCTGCTTCGGCAGTACGCCGCGCTCGTATCATCCGCTTCAGAGGGAGCGGTGCTCAATCCTCTGAATGCCTGAGCAATGGTCATGTGCCAGGAAAAATGCCCCCTCCGGGGAGTACGGCATACCCCGTTTCAGCTGATGCGCCTGTCCAGATCCTCGCCGCCCTGGAATATTCCCTGTGCCTTTCCGTACACATCGGCCAGTCCAGAGTAGTCCTCTGAAGATACTGGAATCATCTCGCTGTACGCGCTTATTTCCTGAAGGGCCTTGAACACCTCGACGCTCAGCACCTTCGAAGCCTTTGCGTCAGAGTCCATGATATCTTCATAGAGCCTGGATTCTGAATCTGACCACTCCATAATCCTTGCGAGCTCATCTCCCGTCACTATGTCCGACTTGGAAAGTATATTGAGCGTGGGCACATCGAACCTGAAATTGACGCTCGCAAACAGCATAGCAGAAGAGACGAATCCAGTCGGTGTCCTGCACATCGCAGGTTCGGTCACAAACGCAATTATGCTGTCGTCCAGACCAAGCTTTTCGATGACTATGCTGCCCGACTGCCTGTATGCAAACAGCTCGAGCTGCCCGGGTGTATCCACCAGCAGGTAATCACTGTCCAGTTTCTGTGCGGGTTCCAGGACCTTGTCCATATTAAGTGCCAGAAGGTCGGCGGCCACCACCTGCGCACCATTGGGACCGAGACCGTAATCCTTCATCACGTCATCGAGTTTCACCCAGTCCCTGATGTCCACGTCAGGCGAATATGGCAGCCTGTCAGCACCAGGATCAAGGTTCATTGTCACGGCATCGTAACCATTGTCATGCATCCAGTTCTGGAATGCTGCCGTGAGTGTGGTTTTTCCTGCGCCTGCAGTGCCGACAAATACGATTTTCTTCATGTTTTCACCGTAATGTTACCGCCCTCATCTGTATTCGGGTAAGAGTCTATCATTATTGCATGTCCTCCATGTTTATCAATTGATGCAGTGGCTCCGCAGTCCTCCCGGAGGCGTGCTAAAAGGAGTCCCTGGCGCCGCGGGCGGGTGCGGAAGGGAGCGGGG
Organism: Thermoplasmata archaeon; assembly: GCA_021796895.1. Classification (GTDB taxonomy): domain Archaea; phylum Thermoplasmatota; class Thermoplasmata; order Sysuiplasmatales; family Sysuiplasmataceae; genus Sysuiplasma. The sequence goes on from JAKABN010000010.1 coordinate 21,294, forward strand.
CGACAGGTTTGCGCATAAAGCGGGCCCGGAGGGATATTCGGACACTGCGTGTCATTCGAACCCTCGACCTTTCGGTTAAGAGCCGATTGCTCTACCTAGCTGAGCTACGGACCCGTAAAGCATGAACATGGAGATGGGCTGTCGCGGCGAACCGGCATACAGCCGGCCATGCCGGCATCCTGACGCGCATGATTCCGGTGCTCCAGATGATACACGCTCTCAGCGAATTCACCCATAACCGCAGGGGGGTTAAATTGATTGTGGACGGCGCCGACTCCTGAACGCGCACTCAGGAGTTCTACCGCACGTGCCGCACTCACTTCAGTGCCCTCTTCTTCAGCCTCTCCATATATGAAGGAAGCCCTTCCACGTCTTTTGATTCGCCGGCGCTGAGCGACGATATACGTGCTCTCAAGCGATCGTCTGCTCTAACGCCGTTGGACAGGAGCCCATTGGAGAGCGTCCGGCATAGCTGTCCTCCCTTCCTGTCCCAGTCGGTGAGTATAATCGCCCGCCTGTGCCTTCGGCCTATCTCTTCGCACATTTCGAATATGGTATGTCTGCCGTTGAGAACGATTATCTCACCTCCGACTCCCAGACTCCTGAGCGCCCTTCGGTCGTTGGGGCCCTCCACGATTATCGGAGACTCCAAATTCAGCTCACAGAGATCTGAAATGACTTTGTCCATCTTCTCAAGAAATTCACGGGAAGAAGTCATGCCTGGCGCAGCTCTGATAATGAATCAGCATGCGGATAAAAAAGGTTTCTTATAACGCCCCGCATATCAATTGGCGATGGCCTCGGAAGAGTACAGGGTCAATTACAGCGAAATAACCAAAATATACAGGAACGAGAGGAAGGACGTTCTGACCGACCTCCCGGAAGATTTCTATGCAAAAGCCCGTCTCTACATAGAGGAGCTCGCCTCCGAGGAGGAAAAGAACCGCAAGAACAGCGAAATATCCGCGGCTGCGCGCTCGCAGATAAATGAAGCGACGAAGCTGCTCAGACACATATGGGAGTTCAGGACCAGGAAGATACTGCTCCTCGCAGTGAGTCAGAGACAGCAGGATGAAGCGGAGCTGGGTGGCCTGGCGGAAGAGGAGCGGGCTCTACTCGCAAAGGCAAAGTCTGTTGTCAGGACACATGAAAAATGCTCGCTCGAGGGGAAACAGGCCGAAGAAAAAATAGGGACGGAGACGGAAGACGGAGAAAGGGAGGGAAAGGTGGAGGAGGCTGCTGAGGAAAACAGGATCGCGTCTGTTCAGATAGCAGGCGTAACAGCACGGGCGGATGAGAGTGGGGACGGGGTGAAGATGGTTCTGCTGCGCTTCATCGGCGATGCGCCGAAATTTTCAACAGAATTCGGTGATTTCTCCCCGAAGAAGGGCGAAGTGGCCAACATGCCTGCCCAGTATGCAAAGATACTGACAGACAGGAAAGTTGCTGTCGAGATTGAGTCTCACTGATGTATCTGCCACGAATATGCACAAAATGCTCCGGCGGCAAAGATAAAGATTAAGTCATCGTCCACTTTGATCGTGAGCGATTTACTTGAATGAAGACGAAGAGATGCTTCAATTTCTGGGGCTGCGCTCCGTCGACGATTTGTTTTCAGATATACCCGAGAAATTTCGCACGGGCAAGCCGGATATTCCAGAGGGCTTGAGCGAGATGGAGGCAGTTTCGTACCTGAAGAATGTGCTGGACTGCAACATCAGTTCCGCAGAATACAGATCCTACCTCGGCGCCGGGGCGTACGATGGATTTGTTCCAGCGATTGTGCAGCATGTCATCGGTCGTTCCGAACTTTACACGTCATACACTCCGTACCAGTCAGAATTCAGCCAGGGACTGCTGCAGCTGATATTCGAATACCAGAGCATGATGAGCGAGCTGACTGCAATGGATGTCGTCAATGCCTCGCTGTACGATGGCGCCAGCGCCATTGGAGAAGCGGCTATGATGTGCAGCCGCATCGCAGAGGGTGGCAAATTCCTTATTCCCAGAGCGATGGCACCCTGGAAGAAATCGGTCATTGTCAACTATCTCAGGGGAACCGGAGTTGCCGTCGCAGAATACGGTTATTCGGCAGCGACCGGACAGGCGGACACGAACCAGCTGGCTGACATGGCGGGTCAGGGAGCGTGCGGTGTCTATGTGGAGATGCCTAACTTTCTGGGACTCTATCAGGAAGATATCGCCGATATCAGGGGTGTGATAGGCAAGGTCCCGCTGGTGGCTGGAGTCAATCCGCTTTCGCTTGCAACCGTCGTGCCACCAGGTGAGTACGGAGCGGATATTGTGGTAGGAGAGGGACAGCCGCTCGGACTCGGCCTCAACTTTGGCGGCCCTTATCTCGGCATTTTCGCGTGCAGGAAAGAGCATGTCAGAAAGATGCCCGGCCGGGTCGTGGGGGCAACTGTCGATTCGGAGGGAAGGAGATCGTTCTGCCTCACTCTTCAGGCGAGAGAGCAGCACATAAGGAGGTCCAGGGCCACTTCCAACGTCTGCACAAATCAGACACTGCTTTCTGTTGCGGCCTCGGTGTACCTGGCGGCCATGGGCAGCGCGGGACTGAAATATGCAGCCCACACCATCGAGCATAACAGGGCGCTGACGATGGACGCCTTCGCAAAGGCAGGCATGACCGTGCCGTTCCGCGGCAGCGGCTTCAATGAATTCGTTCTGATAACTGACAGCGTGCCGGAACATGTCTCGAGGGAAATGCTCAGGCACCGGATGATTGCGGGACTGCCTCTCAACGGCATACTGCCCGAGCTGGGCAACGCCTCCCTCTGGGCGGTAAACGAGAGAATGGACGGTGAAGAGATACGGAATCTGGTCAAAACGGTCGCGTCGGTAAATTGAACTTTTCCCAGGCACACTGGGAGGAGCCCCTGCTGAATGAAATCAGGGCGCCTGCCGTATTCGGCTTTGACAGCAAGATAAGACAGCCGGCCGGCAGGACGGACAAGGGAGCCCTCGAAAGAAGGTCGCTGCAACTGCCTGATGTGTCTGAAAGATATCTGATGAAACACTACGTCAATCTGTCGCAGATGAATTATTCCGTCGACAACGGGCCCCACCTTCTGGGGTCATGCACAATGAAATACAATCCCAAGGTGTCTGAGAATATAGCGGCGCTTGAAAAGGTTGCCAGAATACATCCACTGCAGCCTGTCGAAACCGTGCAGGGTGCCCTGCGCATCATGTACGAACTCTCCAGGGCGCTGTGCAGCATATCCGGGATGGATGCGGTGTCACTGCAGCCTGCCGGAGGAGCGCAGGGGGAGTTTGCCGGCATGCTCATAGCCAGGGCTTATTTTGAAAAGAAGGGGGAGAAGAGAAACAGGATACTCGTTCCTGACTCCGCTCACGGCACCAATCCAGCGAGCGCGGCAATGGCAGGCTACGAAGTCAGGGAACTGCCTTCAAAGGATGGTATGGTGGATGTGGGCCTGCTGAGAAAGTCTGTGGATGAGAACGTTGCGGCAATAATGCTGACTAACCCGAACACGCTCGGACTCTTTGAGGAGGACGCTGGCGAAATTGCGGACATCATGCATGAGAGGGGAGCGCTGCTTTACTATGACGGGGCGAACATGAATGCGATAATAGGCAAGACGAATCCGGGTGCAATGGGTTTCGACATCGTTCACTTCAATCTTCACAAGACATTCGCGACTCCGCACGGCGGCGGCGGACCCGGAGCGGGCCCGGTAGGCGTCAGGCAGCCGCTCGAAAAATTCCTTCCTGTGCCGGTTGTCGTGCACAGGAACGGGGCGTATGACCTCGACTATGACAGACCCGACAGCATAGGCAAACTCCATTCGTTCTACGGCAACTTCGGTATTCTTCTCCGTGCCTACACATATATCATCATGAACGGCAGCAGCGGACTGGTGCGCAACAGCGAGAAAGCGGTTCTCAACTCCAACTATCTGATGAAGCGCATTTCCGGCACATACTCTGTTCCGCACAAAAAACTGAAGAAACACGAGTTTGTCGCCAGCGCATCTGAGATCAAATCCAGACGCGGAGTGAGCGCGCTGGATATTTCCAAGAGGCTCATTGACCACGGCGTTCATCCTCCGACGATTTACTTTCCGCAGATAGTAGGCGAGGCGCTTATGATCGAGCCGACAGAGAATCTCTCGAAGGACACGCTCGACGATATTGCACGTATATTAGCCGAGACGGCATCCGAGCCTGCGGAGCTGCTGCACACCGCGCCGCATTCTACGGGACGGGGCAGAATCGACGAGGTCAGAGCCGCGAGAGACATGGTATTTACATGGAAGGAACTCCAGCAGAGAGGGAACGGACGATGACCGTCGGCCGCGGATCGCGCCTTTGCCCTGCCGGTCGCAGGTGATTGCACGGCACCTAAACCGCTCTTCATAGTGTTCGAGGGAATAGACGGAAGCGGCAAGACGACAGTCTCGAAATTTGTCTACAGCATGCTGAGGAAGGTTTGCAGCATCAGGCTCACTTCGGAGCCGTATGACAGAGGCGTCCTCGCATCGGCCGAGTCATGTGAGCGCAGGTTCGCGGATACGCCCGTGTCGGCCATCGACTGCAGTGCGCTCCTGTTCACTCATGACCGCGCCGTTCATACACTCAACATACGGCGGTGGCTTTCGCAGGGCAAGACTGTTCTGTGCGACAGATATTACATATCAACGATAGCCTACCAGGGTGCGCAGTACTCGATGGAGGGTATCGAACGTTCATCATGGCTGCGCTCAATAAACGCTCCGTTCGTCGGCGTTCCCAACATGCTGATTTACATGGACAGCGATCCATCTGTGGCAATCGGCAGAGTAAAGAAGAGGGGTGCGTGCTCGCCCCTGTTCGAAAATGAACGTTTCCTCCGGGAAACAGCAGCCGCGTACAGGAGGGAGTATCGCTCATTCCGCGGATTGAAGCTGAGGATAGATGCGGACAGGGCGGAGGACGAAGTTCGCGGAGAAACGCTTTCCGCGATAAAGAGCGCAATGGGGCTGAACTGATGCATCCGGCTGCAAGACTATTCGGTAACAAAGACATGAGACTCGGCGGCAACAGGATTCTGCTGTGCGTCTCGGGAAGCATAGCCGCGACTGAGACAGTCAAGCTCGCCAGGGAATTCATCAGACACGGGGGAGAAGTAGTGCCGCTGATGACGGAGGCGGCTACGCACATCATAAGCTCGGAGGCCCTTCGTTTTGCGTGCGGCGTCGAACCCGTCACCGCACTGACCGGGGACGTGGAGCACATATCATTATTCACAGACAAGAAGCTCAATGCCGTCGTGGTGGCGCCGGCCACTGCCGATGTCATAAGCAAAATAGCACACGCGATAGCCGACGATGCCGTCACCACGCTCTGCCTGAATGCACTCGGCATGAATGTTCCGTTAATAGTCGCACCGTCCATGGGCACGGCGATGATGAACAACCCGTTTCTGAAGAAAAACATGGAGAGCCTGAGGAGGCAGGGTGCCAACGTCCTGCCGTCGATTATGGCCGAAAATGAGGCCAAACTGCTGGACAGCGACTTCATTGTCGAGGAGACGGCGAGGTGCTTCTCGGCAGGAACGCTCAGGAGGCGCAGCGTACTCGTTGTCGGTGGAGCCGGCGAGGAGCAGGTGGATGACGTCAGGCTGCTGACAAGCAGGAGCACCGGCAGGACGGCAGTGGAGATTGCGACGGCTGCCTACGAGCAGAAGGCGAACGTTACGCTGTGGTGCGGACGGATGGACGTCGAGGTGCCATCGTACCTCAAGTGCACGCCGTTCAGGACACTGTCAGATCTGCGGGCGCTGACCGCAGGCAGGAGATTTGACATAGTGATTGTTCCCGCATCCCTGCCTGACTTCCTGCCCGAGAAGCGAAAGGGAAAGACGCCTTCCACTTCCGACATGCAGCTCAAGCTCAGGAGGGCGCCGAAATTCATCGATGAGATTAGGGGAAAGTGCAGAGTGCTGGTGGCCTTCAAAGCAGAGATCGGGAACGAGTCTGCCGTCGTGGGCAGCGCGAGAAAACGGCTCGAACTGGCGAAGCTGGACATGATTGTGGCGAACAATCTGGCGCATGTGCGGGAAAACAGTACCAGAGCGCATATCATAACCCGCAAGTCCGATGAACTTTTCCAGGGAACGAAGAGGGAACTTGCCGAGAAAATTATCGGCGCCCTGCCTTCCCTGTGAGGCACGGCGCCGTGCCTCACTTCGAAAGAGTGAAGAGCGTGTGGTCCCTGCCCACATCGAACAGACCCAGCCTTGCACCGGCGTCGATCCAGCCGTACGCGTAGTTGAGACAAGCAAATGCATTTACGAGATCGCCCTCAGACGCAAAATGCTTCGAATCGCTGTAATAGTTCTTTGCCATGCTCAGGTAATCCTCAGCCGCCCTGCGCAGAAGCCCTTCCTCGGGAACCGATATGATGATCTTCGATAGGGCTCTTTCAGTGATCTCGGTGTAACTGTGCAGTTTCTCGTCCGTGATCCTGTCTGTTCTCATGTTACCTTTACACTCTCTCCGCCGTGTTTCGTTTCCCTTCTTCTCACTTCCATCATTAGAGGGACCTGGAGTCCCGCACCGATTCCCACGCAGACTCCGGTGGGCAGCCTGGGAACCTCCTCCATGAGCTCCTCTGTCAGTCCCTCGATCGAGGAATATACGGCCTTCAGATCATTGGGATTTGTTATCTTCAGTATGAACTGCGTGCTGCACTGA
>JAKABN010000120.1 GCA_021796895.1 Thermoplasmata archaeon
GTTCCATGTCGTGCATGAATTCCCGCGCCACCTGCACTCTTCTCCTCTGGCCGCCCGAGAGATCCCAGAGTCTCTTCCTGCGCTCTTCCTTCAGTTCAAAGAATTCCAGCAGCTGTTCCGTCCTGTTGTGCCTCTCTTTCTTTCCGATGCCCCAGAGGGCACCGTAAATGTCCATGGCCTTTTCGACCGTCGTGAAATCAAACGAGTCATCCTGGAGCACGACACCTATCCTGCGCCTCAATCCCTTGCCCCCCTTCCTCACGTCGGTGCCAAGCACCTCGACTTTTCCGGAAGTGGGCTGGACGAGCGTTGTGAGAACCTTTATCGTTGTGGTTTTTCCAGCTCCGTTCCTGCCCAGAAAACCGAATATCTCACCCTTCCTTACACGGAAGCTCGCGTCGTCTACTGCATATTGTTTTCCGTTGTAGCTGTACCTGAGTTCCTTCGAATCTATTACACACTCTTCCGTCAAGTCATACACCGCTGTTCAATCAATTCCGATTATCGGGCCCACTGCCGCGCCGTCTTGCGCGTCAACACCGTCTCTGTATCTAAGGATGCCGACTCTGCAGCCCTTCAGCGGTCCGGCACTTTCAGACATAATCGGCACCGGCGATATGGATATGCTGGCATCACACCGTTCGTGCAGTGACGCATTTGTCTGCTGTGGCCGGTCTATTTTATCTTCGCGTATTCCGCCAGGTCCCTTGAAACCCGAATCGAAGCCGAGGATGAATTTAATCCTCCTGTCCTCAATGTGCGATAAGGATATACAATCAGTAAAGCCCAGTCTCCTCTCGCTGTAGCGCCCGAACTTGTCCCGGGCTGCAGCAAAGACGATTCTTTCCGTCCAGAAGGGGTCTAATGCGATCTGACTTCAATATGAAGTCACCAATATCGAATGCGGCTGCCGGCGTTCCGGTTCTCGTGAGCGCGAGAGTTATTGCCTCATCGACGACATAGTCTGAAGTGTAAACTGCCCCGAAAGTACCATTCGGCGCCTTTCCGATCGCTTCGACGCTCAGTTTGTGCCTGTTGTCTCCGGAGTTTCTTGCTCCAACAAGAGCTCCCGTATCCATGAAGACCGAAATGACATCATTCTCTCTTGCGTTCCAGCCCGTACAGGCACTTGTGGACATTCTCTGCTGCGTCTCTGATTCCCCAGTTCACGGGCTTCTTCGGCATCTTCCAAACAAAGTCCTTTTCCAGCGGTGTTTCCCTGATTTGTCTTATGAGCTCATCTTTGTGAGAGGTGCCGAGGTCTATAAGGGCACCTACTGCGTCCTGTCCATTGAGTTTGAGGCCTTCCTCAAGGAACAGGATGGCAAGTAGCTCCTGCACAGATTGCTTTTTATCTTCCTTTATCCGGATCGTTGTAGACATTGTATACATGCATATGTGTGGCTGTATCACAAAACATTCGATCGGTCTATCTGCGTGTGACATTCTCTCTGGTCTTCATGCCTGAGAAAGCGTCACTACTCCATACAAGGAAAAGGTGTCCGGGAGTTTTCTGTGGATTCCAGTCAATCTGAATCTATTTCTTGTGAGATACTTCAATTAACTGTAACGGCCATCACGGGTGCGGCAAACAATATGGCAGAACAATCAATGGAGGCATGCCGATGGAGGACAGCATCAAGTCAGCGTGCGCCGAAAATATCAAGTCTTACTAAAAACAATATGATGGTCCGGTACGACAGGCATTGATTGCAAGTATCCCTTTCTTTCCGACATGTTTTGTCGCTGAACTGGCTGAGTGGTATCTCCTAAAGTTAAGCTTTACGTACGATGGGAGGCTGTATGACTTTAACACCAATCCTCCGGTTTTTCAAACCGCTGCTGCCAATTCTCTGGCAGCAATTTACATAACCCAGATGGCTCTCTTGCTGGCACTCTTCATTACATTCTATCTGATAGCACGGCACGCACGCCGATTGATGCGCATGGAGTCCCGGTTGTTCCTGTTTATTTCCACGCTTGCCGGCTCATTCACAGGAAATTTCGCGGGTTATATGGTCTTTGCGAGCAGCATCATTTATATTCCGTTTCTGTCCCACGGGAGCCTGACACTGGCTCAGACTTTTCAACAGCCCATTCTGCGCGAATTATTATTTTCAAGCATCACGGGAAGCTAGTTGCTTACGGCTTTAGTTGCACTGGGAGGATTTTTTATGGGCGGGATGCAGCAGCAGACTGAAAAGTCCGGATATGAATAAGGCTTGGAGGCCTTTTGAGTCCGGACGGCTCCATGCACCCTGAAGGTGTGCGACAGTCTCCGGATCGCGCGTGATTGCGCGCTCAATATCCGCAGGCAGAAAAAGGAATCCGCATGCTCTCAGACTATCTTTGAGAACACCTGATCAACGAAATCAAGGAATTCGGGACTCTTTCTGTCTCTGGGCCGTGGTATGTCTACTGTCATCTCGCAGCTCACTTTTCCTGGTCTCGGTGTCATGACGATTATCCTGTCGGCCATGTAGACAGCCTCTTCCAGATTGTGCGTCACCATCAGGACTGCGGAAGGAGGGAGATCGCTCTGCTGCCACAGCATCAGCACTTCGTCTCTCAATCCCTGAGCGGTAAGCACGTCAAGCGCTGAGAACGGCTCGTCCATGCAGAGCAGGTCAGGGTCTACGGCGAGGCTCCGCGCTATGCCGACTCTCTGCTTCATGCCTCCTGAAAGTTCCTTCGGATAGGCGTCTTCGAATCCATTGAGCCCGACTATGTCTATGTACCTCTTCACGATTCTCTGTCTTTCCTCTCTTACGACGTTCATCGCCTCAAGTCCTATGGCAACGTTTTCCGTCACCGTAAGCCACGGAAAGAGAGCAAATGACTGAAATATCATTGAGACGACGACATCCTTGCCAAGATCCTCGCTGAATTCTACAGCTCCCCCGGTTGGCATATCGAGTCTCGCTATCATCCTGAGAAGAGAACTCTTGCCTGAGCCCGACGGGCCGACAATGCAGACAAAATCTCTCTCCTTCACCTCGAAGGAAATGTTGTCCAGAATCATGAACGGCGTCCCTTTAACCACAAGTTTCTTGGAGAGATTCTTGACACGCAGCAGTTCCATGACGGCATCTACTCCTCATCGTGCAGATTTGTTGTATAGAATGGCAACGGATATAAAACGAAGTGCATTGCAGACTGTGCCGGGAAACGTCAGCTGACACCCTCAATCCTGTATTTTCCCTCGGCCAGAATCTGCAGTTTCTTCCAGAAAAGCCTGTTGATGACAATTACGGCAATGATCATGACGAACAGAGAAAGTATGAGCAGAGGCGTATTCGGCGGACTGGCGTATGCGGCTCTGTCGATAAGCTCTCCGATACCAAGAACCGAATATGGTCTGGTGCCGGGTGTTATCGACTGAACATATTCTGAAACAATCAATGCATTCCATCCGCCTCCGAATGCCGTGATGCTGCCAGTTACGAGCGAAGGGAAGATCGCCGGAAGAAGCACTCGTTTCGCATACAGCCTGCCCCTGAGACCGTAATTCCTGGCAGCCTCGATGATTTCCGAAGGTATCGTCCTGATGCCTGCGGCCAGGTTGAAGAAAAGATACCAGACCATTCCTGTTGTTATCAGCAGTATTGCCGGTATGTTCAGTCCGTGAGTGATACCAATGAGTGAAAACACTATTATCGGGAAAACCGCAGTGGCAGGAACGGATGCAACTATCTCAGCTATAGGCATGATCAGTCTGCCGCTTCCCCTGCGCGCAGACGCTATTGCCAGAGGCAGGGATATGCCCAGGGAGATAAAATAAGCGATAACGAGCCTTGCGAGTGAGAGGCCCAGAGCGAGCGGAAGCACAGTTGCATAGACGCCTCCGGAGACTATTAGAAGACTGTATATCGATGAAGCGGCTTCAAACGCCACGGCAATCGCTCCTCCGGCAGCGATTATTCCGGCAGCGACGAAGATGTATTTCCAGATGCGGCGGGTGTTGCCATAGAATGCGGTGATTTTGTGACCTGCTGTATTGAATTTTTCGGCACCTCTCCTCACCGCTCCTGAGATCGCTTTCCCGGACCCGGATCTGACAGGAATCCATTGAAAGTAACGGCGCATCGGGAACTGGTTAATCTGCTGGGTGCCCGATGCCCCCGGCGTATATTCATACTTGTACTTTTCAGACCATAAGTTCAGCGGTCTCCAGACAGTTACATCCATAATCACGACTATCAGAATCAGAAAGGCGAACGTTGAGGCCATCAGTGAGATGTCGCCCCTCTGGGCCGAGATGTAAAGCATTGAACCCATTCCAGGCAGCATTGTTCCTCCTTTTACCACGGATGCAATGTATTCGGCAGGAACCAGGAAATACCACCCGGCCGCCCAGGACATCATGCTGTTGTACACGAGTTTCGGGATGGTTGACGGAAAATACAGATCGCGGAATCTTCTCCAGCCGGTGAGGCCATACAGCTTCGACGTCTGCTTCAGATCCTCCGGTATGCTCGCAAACGAGTCGAATATGCCGAATGTCATGTTCCACGTCATGCTTGTGAATATGAGGAAAATGGACGCGAACTCCCATCCTATCTCGTTTCCGTTCACTGCCCGCACAAAGATCAGTATCGCGAATGGGAAAAAGCCGAGTATGGGTACCGACTGGAGAATGTCCAATATAGGATGCAGTATTCTCTCAGCATACCTGTTGGCATACATCGCGTAGGCGTATGCAAACGAAAAGAGTACTGATGCGATGTACGCCGCCGTCATCCTTATCAGGCTTCTCAGCGCATCGTATGGTATCGCATAGAGCGAAATCAGCTGACCCTGATTGCTTGTGACCGCCGAAGCTATGAGGATTGCCAGTGAGAGAAAAAGAATCGGCAATCTGACAGCTGTTTTCATGCAATCGCCTCGCAGGACTGTTGCGTATTACCCGACTGTGGATATTATATTTCTCCGACTCCCTTTATGGCCCGAATGGCGTGCCATAGTTTCCGTCATGGCAAAATGGCGGTATGACTCTCTCACCGTAGTGCATCCATCTGCATCGCCGTGGTTACACACATTCCCCGTTTCCCCATTAAGAAATTGTCACTGGTCCTCAACTTTTCGCCCGCAAACGGATGCCGTGGGAACTCGAAAACAGTAATGGTACATAACCTCACACCTAACGAATTTCAATAAAATTGGCAATGTTCTTATATTGTGCAGGTATACTCCGATAGCGTGCCAGTGTCCGGGGCCGATGGCTCAACTTTCCTCCTAAGCAAACTCTTTTATCCCCACCACATTGGTTTCGGGCCTGGTACTTACAGATATGGTTCGGGGCAAGTCTGAGTGCTGCACCTTAAGTGCGATTGCGCCGTAGACCATATGCAAGCTTTATTTTGCACAAGAATGATGTCTCGGTCGATGGAGAGAGAAGTTGAGGATACAATCGAACAGACTGTTCTCCGGAACATTACTCCTTCGATCGCAGAGAATGAGGCGATAGAGTCTGCGATTGAGGGAGTTATCGCAGATGTCGAAAAGTATGTCCGCGGGACATTTCCGTCTGTTGGTGCCGTTGATCCAGTTGTAGTGGGCTCTGTTGCAAAGGGGACACATCTCAAGGACCCCGATGTTGATATATT
>JAKABN010000121.1 GCA_021796895.1 Thermoplasmata archaeon
CCCTCTCGAGTATGGAGTTGAAGGACTCGATATGCGCATCCTCCTTCGGCGTCTGGGGATGGATGCGTTCATGGCCGATGTTCATCATTGCCAGGAACTCCTCTACGGTGTTGCAGACGAGCTGTGTACCGTTGTCGTTCCTGATCCTCATGCTGTCTATCTCGCCAATACCCCTGTCATGGAATGCATGGAACATCGTTTCACGGACATCTCCGCCGTTGCAGTGGAAGCCGAAATAGTGCTTCACGGCCTCCCTGGTGAAGCAGTCGATGAATCCGAGGAAGTATGCGTTCCTCTCCTCGCCGGCAATCCAGACATACTTTATGTCCACCTCCCAGACCTGGTTCGGCGCACTGACAATCACTTTGGATTCCACCACTCTGCTGACGGGGCTGCGTCTGTTGTATGAATGGTTAAGAAGACCGTTCCATGCCATCAGCCTGCGTACTTTCTTCCTGTTTATCACAAAGCCCTCACGCTGCAGGTGCTTTGCCACTTTCTTATAACCGTAGCAGACGAATTCCCTTGAGAGCAACTCCTTCATCTCATCAACCACCTGCCCGTTTGACAGATAGACGAATGCCCCATCCACGGTCTTTCTGAGTGTGATTTCGGAATACCGCCTTCCCTTCCTGGAAGGCGAGTGCACAGGTGTTCTGTAAAGGGCGCATCTCGGAATGTGCAGAAGACTGGCGGCCGCGGTTGAGCTGATGCCTCTTCCAACGTATTCCGATGCCAGTGTGCTCATCTCTTTTCCATCCTCCTTTTTTTTAATGCTTCGCTGAGCATCTCCACTGTGAGATCCTTCTCTGCAAGGAGCTTCTTCAGCCTTGAGTTCTCCTTCATCAGTTTCCTGAGGCCTGGTTCCATTCTTCTGTAGTGTGATTTGAGACCGTCGACTCCGAATGTGTCGTAGGATGCCTTCCAACGATAGTACATGGCAGGGTCGATGGAGTATTTCCGGCACGTTTCGACGACAGATCCCTTCTCCTGCACTTCCTTGATGACAGCGAGTTTCTCCTCAGGCTGCCATCTCCTTCTTGTTCTCACTGTCACAATGCTCCCTCCAAACCACCCTCATTCTGACTTGTTTTCTCCGGATCCTTATAAGCCAATAATGTCGCAGTATTTAGGGGGGCAGACCAGCAGCATGCCCGCCGCTTGAACAGGTGAAAGACTCTCACAAAACAAAAGTCAGATGTAATCAGAGCTGTTACCGGCACCATAAACGCACTTGTGCTCAATTACTCCAGCATTATGTTATCCCGCAGCAGTTGCCAAGTCACATAAGCGAATTTGGAACCAATCAGTCCCGGCCATAATCGAGCGATCATCAGCGTAACGCCGGAAGCAATCGTTGTCGCCGCCGGGTCTGTCAACCTTACTGCGATAAATAGTTAAATGTGCGGCTTGCCATCAGCCAGAGACTGAAGCTGCGGATGGCTGGATGCCAGAGTCGTCCCGGAAGACGGGCCAGGCAGCATTTGATGTCAGAGCGACCATAAGAATCTCTATAAATGGCAACTTTCGCTCCACGCACTGCCTGAATCCACTGTTTCTTGACCAGCCAAATGCTTGCAAACAAGTGTTTTCTGAAAGCCATGAGTCCAATTTGAACTGTCGCATTACTGTCAGTGTGTCGACAGTGCAGAAGCCGTTGACGCTTTGCCTGTATCGGTGCTTTTCTGCTGCAAGCTACCGCTCGAGCACAGCATGCCGGATTGACAGAGGCAATGGAGAGAGAGAGAGTTGTACTCCTGTCGCTTCCTTGCGCCGGTATTTTCTTATTCGTACAGGAAACAGGCGACAAAGTGACCTGGCGACTTTTCCACAAGCTCGGGCCTGACACGCCTGCACTTGTCCATGACGAACGGGCATCTGTCGACAAAGCTGCATCCGGGATAACCTCTGTTTACCTTCTCCCAGTCCCCCTGTGTGAATGGTATCAGTTTTGCCGCGTTTCCATCCTCTGAAGATGGAACCGCGTTTATCAGAATCTGGGTGTACGGGTGCAGTGGTGAGTTTATAATGCTGTCCCCCTCGCCACTTTCGACGAGCTGTCCCAGATGCATTACGGCGATCCTGTCTGATACATACCTCGCAACTGCTATGTCATGTGTTATGAAGAGCATTGAAAAGTCTCTTCTGTTCTTCAAGTCGATCAGACGGTTCAATATGTCGGCCCTGATGGAGACATCCAGCATGGACACAGCCTCATCAGCAACTATGAATTCCGGGTCCAGTATCATTGCCCTGGCGATGGCAATCCTCTGCCTCTGACCACCGCTAAGCTGTCTTGGCAGCTTGAAGAGGAAGTCTTCAGCGGGATCGAGTCCAAGTATGCTCAGCATTGTTGATACGATCCTGAGTTTCTCGTCTTCGTCAATCTCTTTTCGGAAGACATCGAGGGATGTCGAGACTGTTTTGAAAATAGAAAGACTCGGGTTCAGTGATTCATACGGGTCCTGGAAAATCATCTGAGTCTTCATCCTGAAATCACGAGTCTCGCGTCTGGACATCCTGTTTATGTCCCTGCCTTCGTACATTATGCTGCCGCTATCCACATCGAGCAGCTTGAGCATAGCAAGGCCCACTGTTGTTTTTCCGCTGCCGCTCTCGCCGACCAGGCCGAGAAACTCACCGCGTTTAACACCGATAGTAACCTTGTCCATGGCTCTGGTGAGTGACTGCTTGCTGCGAGTCAGGCCGGAACCGCCCCTGAAATCCTTGGTGACTTTCCTCAGTGCAATAATTTCGTCTTCCATCTGTCACTTCACGTCCTCAAGCTTAAAACAGGCCGCCTTGTGTCCCGGCTCAAGCATCTTCAGCTGCGGTTCTTCAATGTGGCATCTTTCAAATGCAAAGGGGCACCTGGGTGCGAATGAGCAACCAACTATTGTCTGCTTTAGATCCGGGGGCGAACCTGGTATGCCGTTTAGCCTCTTCTTCTCCCCCTTCAGCGTAGGCGAAGCACTCATCAGCGCGGCTGTATAAGGGTGCCTGGGGCGGTTGCATACCTCAGATACCGGTCCGGACTCAACTATCTTGCCGGCATACATCACGTATATCAGGTCGGCAAGGCTGCCAATAACTGCAATGTCATGCGTTATGAACACGATAGAGACACCCAGCCTGTCGCGCAGTCCCTTAAGCTGATCCATTATCTGCTTCTGGACAACAACATCCAGGGCAGTAGTGGGTTCATCCGCTATGATTAGCTTCGGAGAGCATGTCAGGGCTATGGCAATTGCAACACGCTGCTTCATCCCGCCGCTGAGCTGGTGCGGATATGAACGTTTTGTGCTTGGATCCATGCCGGCCATTGACAGGTACTTGTCGACGTTCGTACGGGCTTCCTCTTCAGGGAAATCATGGTCTATCATCACGTCAATAATCTGATCTTCCACTCTCATCACAGGGTTAAGAGAGTTCATCGAACCCTGGAATATCATGGAAACTTCCTTCCATCTGTACCGGCGCAGCTTCCCGCCCTGAAGTTCCATTACTGAGACGGGTCCTTCCCCGTTGTCGTATCCATAGTAGAGCAGCTTCCCGCCCACAATCTCGCCAGGAGGCATTATCAGCTTGAGGAAAGTCATCGCTAGCGTGGATTTGCCGCAACCGCTTTCACCCACAAGACCGATAATCTCCCCCTTCCGGATATCCATGGAAACTGACCTCACTGCATTGATCCTGCCAGCCCTGGTACGATAGTTTATCTGCATATCCTGAAGTTCCATCAACAGCTCTCTAGCCATCTTTCTTCACCTCCTCGTTTTATTTGTCATTGCGGAAACTGCATTAGAAAGGAAATTTGCTCCTACGGCAAGGACAAGAATGCCGAAGCCCGGAGGCAGCAGCCACCACCAGGCATCGTACACTATTCCATCCTGAGCCTCGAACCAGTAAAGCATTGTTCCCCAGTTGACAGATTTCAGATCCCCGAGGCCGAAGAATGCAAGGCCCGCCTGCGCCACCACCGCACCGACGACCAGGAAGATGACATTGATGAATATCAGTGGGAGGAGATTGGGTATTATGTCTCTCCATATGATGCGCATGCTGCCTAGCCCTGACAGCTTTGACGCCATGATGTATGGCCTCTGCTTGAGCGTCAGTGTCTGAGATCTTATGACTCTTGAAAGGAATGGCCAGCTGAGGATCGACAGGATGATTATTGTCGAAGTGACCGTAGGCGGGAAATATGCTGAGAGTATGACGAGCAGCGGGAAACCAGGTATGATGAGCAGCACGTCAACGAACCTCATTAGTGCATCATCCACTATGCTCCCGAAATAGCCGGCCACTACACCTACCAGGGTACCGAGTGCTGCAGCAGAGACAGCAATTATGAACCCCACGTACAGAGAGGTAGCAGTCCCAACAAGGAACCAGCTCAATACGTCCTCGCCGATGTAGTCAGTACCAAAAGGATGGGCGCTGGAAGGAGGCTGCCAGGCGGTGAAGCTCGTATTGAACGGGCTGTATGGAGCGACGAATGGGCCTATGATGCCTATCCCTATTATGATCAGCAGCATGGTCAATCCCGCTTTTGCTCTCCAGTCCTTTATCAATTCATGGAAGCTATCCCATGCCCTTCCAAGCGCCGCTTCAGCGCTGCGCCTGGTAGCGCTTGAGAAAAACCGCCGCTGTCCATTTGCGCTCATTTCAGCGTCACCCTCGGGTCAAGGAATGCATATATTAGATCGACGGCAAAATTGGCAAATATGACTGATAGCGTGATTATCAGGAATATTCCCTGTATTAGCGGGAAGTCGAAATTCGTCACAGCCTGGTAGAGCTGATAACCAATGCCGGGGTATGAGAAAATTTCCTCGACAATGAAGGCACCGCCGACAATGTAACCGATGGAGAGCGCAACTGAAGTGGATACGGGGAGGATAGCATTTCTCGTCACATACCTCTTCCGTATTCTTTCAACCCTCAGACCCTTTGCCATCGCCATCAGCATATAGTCCTCTCCAAGAACATTCACAATTGTATTCCGCATCAGCAATGCATAGCCTGGGTATGTGGTGATCACCAGTGTCATCAGCGGCAGTGCAAGGTGATGCAGAACGCTCAAGATGAAAGGCAGGTTGGCTCCAGGAGTGACGCTGGTCGAGTACGCGAGTGCAACTGGAAACAGGTGGACGCCGTCTACGGTAATAACTACTGCAAGGAAAAGCTGTAGAAGCAGGGCAAGCCAGAAATATGGCAGGGATGAAAGCGTGATCGCAAAAGTCGAAAGAAACGACTCCTGGCGGGTGCCGCTCTTCCAGCCGATGTAAGAGCCGTAGAAGACGCCTATCAGCACCGATATCACCGTAGCGCTCCCAAGCAGAAAGATAGTCCAAGGCAGACTCTGAGCAATTATGCTGCTCACTGATTCAGGGTAATTATAGAATGAATAGCCGAAATTGAGATGGGCTACCTGAACCAGATAAATCTGATACTGCTGCAGCAATGAACCATGCAGATCCAGCTGACTTTCGATTAGTTTCAGATCCTGAGGCTTGAGATGCGATCCGTATTTATCGAAAAGAATGGTCAGAGCTA
>JAKABN010000122.1 GCA_021796895.1 Thermoplasmata archaeon
AATCTCCTTCTTCGCCGCTTTGAGGCCAATATAGAGTGCAGTTTGTTCCTTGTCTCGGCATCCTGCACTTCATTGATTCTCTTCCATAGCAACCCCTTCGAAATTACATCACTCCCCCAAGTGACGCCAACTCACCTATCCATACAAGGAGTTGCGAGAATTTATCCTTTTCCTTGTTACGTCGACAGAGTTGACAAATGATGGGCTGAGGGCTCAGGGTTCATGGGTCAATTTTATTAAGGGCCGTGCATTACATCGCACGCTTAGGAGTGCGGAGACGTTGCCACAACTCGATATCAGTCGTACGACTTCAGTAAACGGTGAGACAGGTTTCAGTGTGAACACGAAACGCGTTGCCCTTCAGGCAGAAAGCCGCGAGAGGCGCCGCGTATTGAGGAGGCGCCTGCCTGCGACGCTTGCGGCATGCATAGCTATTCTGCTGCTCATGTCAGGCGTATTCACACTCATTATGCCGAATAACCTGGCTGGAATGCAGAAAAGTGTTTACGGTCATTCGTCCGGCGTCCCGGGGAATGGCCGATCCGGCGCAGGATCGGCGCCAAGCGTCAATCGGCCAGTATCGTCTGCTCTTCAAAATGACAAGTTGCTTTCAGCAATGCTGTCCCGCGTTGGCAACGTGTCGGGTTTGCCCAACTCCACACATGGCAGCCCGTCGCTAAGTTTTCCCGCTTTAAGCATGAAGGGTTTTTCGGCAGCTACACCTTACCAAGCGCTGCTGGACAACGTGACGTCTATGATCGCCAATGGGCATATCAAACAGTATTATGCATACATGCCTAACCTCCACCCGTCAATCGGGTTTGGCGTATCACCCCTCTACACATCGCAGCCGGCGCCGATGGGAATAGCGGATTACGGTCTGGGCGCCGCCGGCAGCTACACCTATTACACATCCAGTTTCAACGGCACCGTGACACTGAACAGCTACTCGACATACACACCGGGAAACATGGTTGAGGTAACGCCTAACATGTCGGGGATTCAGCTCAATACGGTGCTCGCAAACGTGACTGTCGGCAACACCGTCAACGGTGTCTACTGGATACAGAACGTCGCTCTGCTCAATGGAACGACGCTGACATTCATAGATAACATCTGGAATTTTTCATCATCAGGTGCGACGATTGGAAGCAATACCATTTACAGCGGAAACGGTTCAGCACTGTCCGGTTTCTACTACTACGTCGGACCCACGATACAGATAACATATCCACTCACCCTGAGCTTCTACAACAACGCGCTCGTGTACCGGAATCATCCGACGGTTTTCTTCAATTACAGCTATTCGCTGTCGGGCAGGGCGTTTACTGCAGGCTCTTATGACACGGTGATGTTCAATTCCACGGTGTCGCCGGCTGTTCCTGCATTCGAGGTTAACGGAAGTGCAAGAACGCCCGCGGGTCTGATGTACGATTCGGAATTGATATTCGGCGGACCAGGCGGCGGAAGCAACGCCATGATCCAGAACATGAGCGGGCAGTCGACGATACAGTACATGGCCTCCGGCGCCTACAGGAACATAAAGTCTGCCTATTCGTACGGCTCGGACACGGGAGAGACGTCGCAGGGCATGTCCTCATGGTGGATCGGGCATACGGAATGCCTGAGCCAGGGACCGTCCAACCTCTCCGGCCTATGGAACACGCCGTCGTCAGAACCGTCTGGCTACATACATCTTAGCGCACATCTCACTCCATCATGGGCTTTTGCGTTTGCAGGAGACGGGCAGTCGTCATACGCGCCTGTCTCTCCATCGGGTTATCTCAATTTCACAGTTTCGCCCGGAACGTACAAAGTGGTTCTCATGGCTGACGGTTATGCGCAGGACACCTACTCTTTCAGCACGAACATCAGCACGTCCATCTCGATGACTTCATCGCCGGGGCTGCTCTATGCGCCGATATACATACGCGGCAACACACAGTCCGGAGCAATCACGTCACTCCTTTCCTCGGCAGGCAGGATTTCCCATCTTACCGTACAGCTCAATTCCTCTTTCATGATCATAAACGATTTCGGCTATCCTACCTTTGTGCTCTTTGACGCTGACGGCGTCACTAACAGCCTGCTGGTGCAGAACCTGAATGAATCGAATCACTTTGTATTCCAGTCCGGGGCCAAGCTGAGCAGTGAGAACTACAACCAGAAGTACGATTTCTTTTTCTGCAGTCATTCCATACTCCGGAACGTGTCATTTTCCGGCGGAATGCAGATGGCAAACATCGCTGCATCAAATGGCGTGATCGTGGAGAATATTTCAGGAAACAACACCCTGCTTTCGCTGATAGGCTCATCACGCAATGTTTCGGTGAGCAATGTGGTTACGACCGGGGGATATGGTGTGGCGGCTCTATGGTCTTCATCAATAACAGTGACTGGCGTCAAAGTGACTATAGCTCATGGCGCCCGGTACTCAGCCGGTGCACTGTTCCTGTATGACAACCACTCCTCTGTGTCAGGTTTAATTGTTACCGGTAACGGCACATCATACATGGGCCAGACAATTGGAGTCATTTCGGCCTTGTCAAATTACTCGAGTGCCGACAACATGAGCGTCGCCAACGGCTCTTTCGGGTACCTTGGTTATTTCTCATTCCACAGCAGCGTTCGTGGCCTCACAGTTAACAACAGCTCCGCAGGGTTTTATGGACTGTTCTGTAACTCATCCGATGTGTCGGACATCACAGCCGGCAACCATTCGCTTGCTGCCATTCAGCTTGGTTCATATGCAAGTGCTGCGAAAGTGAAGGCGGAAGACAACTCGGCGGGAGTGATTCTTTTCGGAAACCATGAACACATCGGGAATGTGTTTGCTGTCAACAACAGCACTGCTGCGGGTCTGTTCGGCAACTTCAGCACGGTCTCCGGCGTCAACGGCATATTCGCGGAGAACGGCTTCATGCCTGCTACCGCAAATACAAACTCATCTCCATTCACAGTCGTAGCTGGGGGTAATGACACGGTCTCCTGGCTCAATGAGACGGGATATTACGCAGGTGCCGTGCTCATGCTTGACCATTCCACGCTGCAGAATTACGCCGCCTTCAATTCCCTGATAGGACTGGTCGTCGGTGGACCAGGACACAACCTTGTCTCACAATCGAATGTTTCTGAGGACGGAGTCGGCGCCTATGCGGCAGCCTCCAACTCCACATACAACTTCATTTCAGCCTACAATGACGGCATTGGTTTCACTGTGCAGTGCAATGACAGCAGCTTCGCACTGAACACAATATCCAATGACAGCAGTTACGGTGTCAACATCTCATACGGAACAGGAAACCATGTGTACGACAATTCGTTCGTTGACAACAACGGCTCCACCGGTACATACAATTCGTCACACATTCAGGCATATTCGGTTGCGGGAAACTTCTTCAACGTTGGGATGACAGGAAACTACTGGGCGGACTGGCATCTCGCCTATGCGAACGGAACGCTGGAACCATATCTCGTTTCCAACGGAGTATATGATTATCACCCGCTCGGAAGCGTGGTCGTCACAACATTTCAGGTTACCTTCACAGAAACCGGTTTGCCTGCGGGCACGCTGTGGTTCGTGAATCTGACCAACGGGCAGAAATACAACTCAACCTCCACAGGCATCTCTTTCACGGAGATCAACGGCGTTTACGGATACACTGTTTCGTCGTCCAACAAGGAATGGTCGCCGTTGCCCGCATCCGGTTCATTCACGGTCAACAACGCGTCGGCATCGATACCTATTTCGTTCTCGCTCGTTACCTATTCTCTCGCATTTACAGAAACCGGTTTGCCTGCAGGTTCCGGCTGGAGCGTCTCGGTCGATGGCCATCAGCTTTCATCCACGACGTCTTCCATAACATTCATGGAGCCCAACGGGACTTACACATTCTCAGTTCAGAACCTGACTGACTTTTACGCTTCACCGGCCGCGGGCCAGGTTAAGGTCGATGGCGCCGGTGCATCGGAGAGCGTTCAGTTTGCCCATTATGCATACATCACTGGCAGCGTTTCACCCTCGAATGCGGTCGTCAGCGTCAACGGCGTTGCCGTAACCGTCAGCGGCGGATCGTTCAACACAAGCGTCACGGCCGGTACATACGCAGTAACCGCCTCCCTGCCCGGCTACAAGACGAGCTACAGCAATGTAACTGTTACCGCCGGCCAGACACTCAAGCTGACCATAACGCTGACTCAGATTCCCTCTACCGGTTCGCACAAGGGCTCTCAGCTTCCCATGACATACATCGAGATAGGCGGACTGGCGCTGGTAATCGTTGTGATTGCTGCGGTTGCCGCATTCCTGAGGAGTTCGCGTAAGAGGAAATGAGCGGGCAGCACATTATCCGCCTCCCCGAATATCGACCTGTGACGGCCGTGGCTCAGGGCGCGCACATATTGTGATGCGGAATCATATTCCTGCATGCCTCGATTTAAATAGCGCAGCGCCTGAGTCTGTACATCAGAAAGAGATTCGAGCAGGCAGCCTGTTCCTAGAACATACATATACTATGACCAGTATTAGCGCTCCAGAAATTTGAAAGCATCTCCGGGGGGAGTAGAATAAACAGAATTGTTGCAAAGTGCATGGCTGTCATTACAGTCACGGCATTCGTCCTGTCCGCGATGGTTGTGCTGAACGACGGATATTCGACCGTTAAAACAAGCGTTGCGAACGCGGCGGCTCCTGCCGGAACTGCCAGTCCGGCAAGTTTGAAGAACACAGCAAGCGATCCGACGCTGCCGAGCGGTTTTCCGCCGGCAAACTTCAGTGATCCGCAGGCTGCGCCTCCGCCGGCAGTTCCGGACACCACACCGGTAATTGTGCCAATTGAAAGCTTCGGCACGGTGCCTATACCAAATGGAGTCTGGGAGACTGTCATACTGAACATTACGGGCTATGACGCCGGAACAGCCTACGACTACTTCAACAGCTTTAGCATCAACGGCGCCCATGTATGGCTCGGGGTGAATCCGGAGGTAGGCAGATGGGCGGTGGACGTAAACATAAGCCAGTTCATGAGCTTCTTCGACGCCAAAAATTCAATAAGTGTCTCGGGCAGCACACTCGGACTGCATCAGAATTTCAGGGGGATACAGTACAACAACTACACGCTGGAATTCTACCCGGTTCCGATCGGCCGGGGGCCGCCGGTCTATCCGTCCGTCGTCGTACCTCTGAAAAAGGGGACTACATATGCAAACATACCGTCGGACACCAGGGCGGCATTCATTCAGTCCATCGTGATTGACAGTGAGTTTCAGTACACACTCAATCCCAGCTGGGAGGCATACACGTGGACTGTCAACGGACACAAGCTTGCGGAATCCTTCATTTATCCGTGGATAAATTCCGGTGGGATAGATCTGTTCAGCTGGAGACCTGTCTATCCGCCATACATGCTCGATCACCAGTGGAACAACGTGAATCTAACGGATGCACTGGGTATGATCGAGGGCAACAACATATCCATTCAGCCGGCTCCGGCGACAGGGAGCCCGGGAATAGGGCTTTTTATGGGCAACCTGTTCCTCTAC
>JAKABN010000123.1 GCA_021796895.1 Thermoplasmata archaeon
GGTGCAGACAGCCAAGAAGCTCATCGCAATGGGAGAGGAATTCATTCCCGGCATGAAGGTATCCTGGATAGTGGTGAACAGCCGGAAGTCCCCTCAGCAGGTGGAGCCGTACATAGCAGGAAGAGAGTTCAATTTCACTCCCGACTACACGTACTATGCCATGCGCGTTGCCCAGACGCTGTCGAGGGTAACAGAGGTTTTCGGAATGGATGAGGACAGCCTGTTGAGCGGTTCAAAGCAGTCGACATTGTTTGACGAAGTGCGGACGGAGAGGGCAATATCCGGGAACAAGACTGCTACGAACGTCCGGCTCGAGGATTTTCTCTGAATCATACTCACAGGCATCCTGCCACGCTCACATGACAGTTGTCTGTCCTCCTGTGGTGTGCAAGCACTTGTCTCACACTTGCATGCAGTGGCACTATGCAGTATGGAGTTGCGTGAGACATATCGGCCTTTTCAGTGAACGATATGGTCGCAGATGAAACGGATTTGTGTCTCATTGAGTTTGGCCACAGGGGTTATGGGAGGGGGGTGAAATAATTGTTGTACTCGACACAGGCCGTTCCATGTAATAAGTTATTTATAATATAGCCAAATTCGAAGCACGTTCAGGTTTACAATCGATCACATTGGTGTGCCAGATGAATAAGAAAGAAGAGAAGGGGCGCGTAAAGGAGAAGAAAACCAGGCCGTCCGGTACAAAAAAAAGCGATAAGGCGGAAGCGGGGCAGGAATCTGCAAAGAGCGCGGCAAAGACTGAAAAGAAGCGCGGGAAAAAGAGCGAATCCAGGTCATCCGAAGTGAATCTCCAGGACGGGAAGGAGGGGCCCGCAGAGGCCGTAACACCCAGGGCACCGAAGAGGAAGAGAACCGGGAGCAGAAAGAGCGCCGGTCAGACCAAGGCAGCCGCTCAGACGGAGGCCACGTCCAGCGTCCCCGTTCAGGTTTCTCAGCTGGCACGGGAGATGCCTTCCGCAATGAAACTGAGTTACGGCCGCGGCACCAGCATGTACGCGCACATATCATCCTACCGCAAGAAGAGTTTCAGCGGGGCACTCGGCAGGACTGAGTGGGAACGGATGATAAAATGGCGCAAGGAGGATAATTACAAAACCATTGAGCATCCAACCAGACTCGACAGGGCACGCTCGCTCGGCTACAAGGCCAAGCAGGGAGTGACGCTGGTCAGAGTCAGGGTTCGCAGGGGCGGCCTCAGAAAGAGGCGGATAGCCAAGGGGCGCAGGGCGAAGAGAAAAGGTATATTGCGCATCACCATGAAAAAGAACACGCAGAGAATTGCAGAGGAGCGGGTGGGAAAGAGATATCCCAACATGGAAGTTCTCAATTCATATCCTGTCGGGCAGGACGGCATGCACAGGTGGTTCGAGGTCATACTCGTCGATCCGTACAATCCGTCTGTCCAGAGCGACAAACACCTCAACTGGCTCTCAAACCAGACTCACTCCAGCAGAGCCTTTCGCGGCCTCACTTCCGCCGGAAAGCGCGGCAGGGGATTGCGCTGGAGAGGAAAAGGCGTCGAAAAGGTCAGGCCATCCATCAGGGCCAACGACAGAAAGGGGAAGTAGTCAGCCTATCCGTGACAGCAGCGCATGCAGTTCGCCGGCGGTCATTCCTGCGGCAGGATAGAAAAACGCGAAACCCGACTTATCCATGGTTGCCGGCGCTCTCAGCCAGTCACTATTAAGCGCCACTCCGGAACACCTGTTTTCTGCGGCGATGGGCAGCATCTGTTCCAGTCCCTCAACACGCACTATGCTTATTCTCGCGTTCCATTTTCTTATGGATCCTATGTCCTCTTCCGTCGTCTTTCCGACAACCACATTGCATCCCCTCCTCATCATCAGCCATGGAATTACCAGGTCATCATGCTTCTCGACGAGGCACGCCACGCTGCCCTGTGTGCCCATCGGAAGCCCTCCTGGACCCTGTTCGTAGCTGCCATAGATGTAGGCGGCCCGCTCCCTTGCCTCCACAAACACCTCCACATCGGGGCTGTCTAGCGAAACATGGATATCCATCTCCCCATGATCGTCGAGGATGCGTGAGCCCGCCTCGCGGGCCAGCTCCATGCTCGTGTATTTCTGACCACCGGAACGGCGTGCTCTGACGGCAAACGTACATCCCTTCACCAGCAGATCGGTTGCATAGGCGGAAACGGCCTGCGCGAGTTCGGCCATGTCCAAAGGCGCCTCGACGACCTCACTGAACGAGGCGATGCCGAAGCTGCGGGAAATAATCTCTCTGCCGGCGGCCGCGTTCCCGGACAGCACGTATATTCTGCCTCTGTCGGATGAAACGATGCATTCCATTCCAGAGAGCATGAATGCATTTTCTATATTTTCGATGAGTGTTGCGATAAATCTGCGTCTGACCCTTTCGCTCTTGAGTCCGATCTCCGCGTATCTGAGGAGGAAAAGTGCCATCGTTCACCGTTAGCCCTCATTATAATTAAATAATAGTCTCGGGCTGAGGGCGACGGGATGGGTGCAGTGAGTCCTGACTCTAAGCGCTACAGCTGGTTTTATTCGTTCTTTCTGACAAATGTGCCAAACGGCGGAACGGCCCCGCTTATACCTCTTTTTCTCGTTCTCGCGTTTTCCGGAACGGTGCTGCAGGTCGGGCTGGTCACGGCAGCCACATCCGTTGCCTCCATCCCCGCCTTCATCATCTGGGGAAACCTTTCTGACCACCTGCATATGCGGCGCCTGTTCATCATTGAGGGATTTGCCGGTCTTGCCGTATCAATGTTCGCGATGGCGATCAGCGTAAATTTCCTCATCTTCTTCATGGCAAACTTTCTGCTCGGAATGCTCTATACTGCGAGTGCCCCGGCCGCAACCGCACTGCTAATCGAGCAGACGCCACGCGAACTCTGGTCCAGAACGCTGGGCAAATTCAGCAGAATAGGCGGGGCAGGCTATCTTGCAGGACTGATGCTCGGCGCTCTCTGGTTCGATGCACTGCCTGCTACGGCTCAGGATATGCGCGAATTCTTCGCCATGGCGGCTGCCATTGCCGCCGCCGGAACGGCGCTCGCCGCAATAATGATTAAAGAGGAGCGCGGAGCCGCACGCCCCGGACGCAACCGGGGTCACTGGAATGCTGTTGCCGCTGTCCCGCTAGGCCTGAACGAGCGCGCAAAATACCTGCCTGCCAGGATAGGCGCATTCGCAGGACTCGCAGTACCCGTGCGCGGGCAGCAGATTAAAATTGGTCGCAGACTCGCGTTTTATTATGTTGTAACTGTGCTTATGTCGACGGGTTTTACCGCATTCTATGCAGTGTATCCAAATTATCTCGTCGATTATCTCGGACCCAGATACGGCATCAGAGAGCAGTCTGTTTTCACCATCTATATCGCCAGCTCGCTTGCTTCCACATTGAGCTATGGCAGTGTATCCAGGCTTTCATCCGCGGTAGGGGAAAAGAGGCTGCAGGCAAGCGCTCTTGCTGCACGCGTCCTTTTAATTCCAACCTTTTTTTCCGCCCCACTGTTCTTCCGCGGCGGCTCCGGCGTCCTTCTGTCAATGCTCGGGCTGAATGCGGCAATGGGTCTCTGCTGGGCAGTCATCAGCGTGACAGGACAATCAATCGTAGCAGGAATGGCAGCTCACGACGCAAGAGGTGAGGCGATGGGGCTCTACAACTCATCGCTTGGAATAGGCGCTATTTCCGGCGCTCTTCTGGCAGGACTCATCACCGGACTCTCCGGCTACTTTTCAGACTTCCTCTTCTCATCGGTTTCAGTCGCGTCGGGCCTCCTCATCCTTGCCTGCCTGGATGTTCGTCCCGCCGGCGTTTCTGGCGCAGAGGCGCGGTAAACAGAGCACGGAAACTGAATCACAGGCCGCTTCACGCTCATGTCTGGAATGGGCCGATGATATGGCTTACAGCTTTGAAAGTATTTTATCGACTTCGTCGTCAATATCGGCGTACTCTGTGCCGCCTTCCTTTGAGCTGAGCTTCTGCAGCTCGGCTTCTATCTCTTCTACACTTTTCTCTTGTTCCTGCCTGATCTGCCTGAAAGCCTCGAGATTTTTCGCCGCCTCCTGGCGCGCCGTTTCCATCTCTTTTGCCATACTACTTCCGTTTTCAAATGACGAAAACGATTCCCGGAGTTTGATCATATCCTCCTCCAGCGATTGTTTTTTCTCCCTGGTTCTCAGGACGCGGTTATAGTCGGTCAGCGCCTCTGCGTTACTGTGTATGTAGTTCAGCGCATCCCTGATCCGTTCCGGCTCCAGCGTCCTGAGCTGATCATTGTCCGGCAGGCTGGAAATGAATTTGTCGATCCGCGAAAGGGCAATGCCCACATCCCACTCCGTAACATCCCTGCCGGCGGATTTTACCACACTGCTCGTCATCTCTTTTATCCTCGGCATGATTCTGACCACCGGATCGAGCAGCGTGCCGGAAGAGTGAAGGAAGTTCTTGAGTTTCTCCATTGCATCAGTTTCCTCCGCAGAAGCGGCGCGAAGTTCTGCTTCGGCCGATGCGAGCATGCCCACTGCTTCCTTCCGCTTCTCTTCATACCTTGAAGAGGCCAGCGCTTCGATGTCGAGAGTGCCTTCTGGCGCAGGGATCCTGAGCGTATATGTCTTAAGCTCATTCTGCAGATCGGCATTCTTCTTTGCCAGATACAGTATATTCTCAATCTTGCCATCAATCTCTTCGAGTCTTTCCAGCATGCGCTGCTCCTTCTTTGAAAAACTTGAGTAGTTGAAAATTTCCCGGTCGAGCACTGACACCGTCTCCTCGATGCGCTGCAATCCTGTCTGAAGCTGTCTCTTTCTTGCGGGTTCGCAATCCAGTCTCGTCAATACCGGTTTGAGTTTTTCCGATATCTTCGCAGGCTTCATTCTCAGCGCTTCCCTGAGATCAGGGAAGCCGTTGTGTTTCAGGAAGAGCTTCATCTGCTTTACATCAGTCGGTGAATAGTCGCTGAGAAGCAGCTTGTAGAACTGTTGCAGCTGCATTACAGCTCTTTTCTGCAGATCCCTTATCGTTTTGTCCGATCCGGAGCGCTCTCTAGCCTCCTCAAGCTTGGCGCCGATGCGCTTTCTGAGTCTGTCCAGCCGGTCGAAGTCCTGCGAGATATGCCGCTCCTCCATCGATCGGAATATCTGCTCTTCTGCAATTAATGTTTCTTTGGACTGACCGGGCATATTTTCCATTGCCGCATCATTATTCGCTTCAGCACGAATGTCAATGCGTGAATTGACCGGCGACAGCAAACTTTTAACATAAGGACGGTTAATCGTCTTAAGTCGAAGCAGGGATAACCAAGCTTGGCCAAAGGTGCCAGATTCAGGGTCTGGTTGCGCAGGCATTCGGGGGTTCAAATCCTCCTCCCTGCACCGGAACGATATTTTGGTTTGTTTACAGCAGAATTTCTTTTTACTCTTTTATATTAAACGAAAATCATAACGGTAGTTTGATATGTGGCGCCTCTCAGTTTTTTTTATCTCCGTCATCCGA
>JAKABN010000124.1 GCA_021796895.1 Thermoplasmata archaeon
TTTGTCGTTCAGAAATGCGCCCCTGCCCTTCTCTGCATAGAAGACATCACCCGTCACCACGTTCATGACCATGGCGTACATCATGCCCGAAAGCGATTTCGAGCCGACTGCAAGCGATACCGCGTAGAACGGTATTCCCTGTATGAAGTTATGGCTGCCGTCCAGCGGATCTATCACGAGGGTCTGATCTGCGCCTCTGTCGACATAAGGTGACTCCTCGCTCAGCACATTGAGTTTAAGAGAGAGGGAGTCGAGCGCTTCCGACGCCGCCCTGTCCGCGATCATGTCCGCGCGATAGCTCGGCGCACCGTCCACACCCTTTCCGACGGCGTCTCCTGCTGTGTCGCTGGCTGCTATGCCGCGCAGCGCCTCTCTGACCCGTGATGCGATCGCGAATAATTCCTCTTTCACGAAGTAGTATCAGCGGCCATGATTATATCCTTTCCACTATGGGATAAGCAGCAGCCT
This sequence comes from Thermoplasmata archaeon, assembly GCA_021796895.1. GTDB lineage: Archaea > Thermoplasmatota > Thermoplasmata > Sysuiplasmatales > Sysuiplasmataceae > Sysuiplasma. The sequence continues at coordinate 469 of JAKABN010000124.1, forward strand.
TCTCCGCAGCTGTTAATTACGCATTGTGGATAATCCTGCCGTGTGAGAGACGAAGAAGAGACTGTTGCAGCCTTCGACGGCAGGCTGTTCACGCTCAACAGCGCTCCCGGCTGGAAGCTCAACAGGCAGCGCATTGTGACCTCCGGCGGAAGAGAATACAGGGAGTGGGATCCGCACAGGAGCAAGCTTGCCGCCTTCCTTGCGACGGGCGGCAGCTTCTTTCCCTTCAGCAGGCAGAGCAACGTGCTGTATCTCGGTGCCTCGGCCGGCACCACCGCGAGTCATGTGGCAGACATTGCTCCCGCCGGAAGAGTGTGCTGCATCGAAATATCATTCAGTTCGTATGTCCGGCTGAGGGAGGTCGCGGAACGGCATCCCTGCATGATACCCGTGCTCGCAGATGCGTCGAAACCCGGGGAATACGCGGCTATCGTCGGCGAGCCGGACGTGCTATACCAGGACATAGCGCAGCGTAACAGTGTCGAAATTTTTCTGAAGAATGTATTGCACTTCCGCTCGTTACGTTCACTCTTTCTTGTGGTGAAGGCACGCAGCATAGACTCTGCTGTATCCCCGCGCCTTGTCTTTGCGGAGGCGAAAAGGAAGGTGGATAAGGCACTCGGCGTCCGCTCCGGTATGGTCGACATATCTGCGTTTGAGAAGGATCATGCAGTAATTTATGCGACAGTTGGCACCACCGGCGAGCCATAGGCGAAGTGTGCCAGTGGTGGCTGTTTTCAAAACAGCATGTATCATTATGCCTAATTCCGTTCAGCGTGTATGCGTTCCCGGTTACTCCCATTTCCTGAATTCCGGGTCTTCCGGAGACTTCCGGTTTGCTCCTCGCCGCCATCGCACCTGAGTGCTACGGGAGGAAATACCAGATTCGATCCATGTGCGTGGCAGGCGCTGCTGACAGCATGGACAGACAGGAACTTTTCACAGTATCGGGTAATATTTTTCATCGGCAGTCAGAGCACCAGTTCGGGCATTTTTATAAGAGCCCAGCCCCATATCCCCTGCCGGAAGCTGCATTCACTTGTGGAATGGTATCTTGGGCGGCAACGACGCCGAAAGGATAGAGCGGAAGATAAAGAGGCTCAATGCCATACGGGCTGAGTACGAGTCGGATATTGCCGAACTCAAGAGGAGGCTCAAACGCGATGAGATCAGCAGGGAAAAATATGAGCGACTTTCAGCCCTGGCCCAGATGAGGGTTGACAGGATCGTTTCACAGGTCAAGGAACTCAGGATGAAGAAGGAAAGGCTGGACTGAGCCTTCCATACATTTCACTTGTGCGCGGAGGCAATCTCTACGGCAATGGCCCCGTAATCTGCGACCCGTGCCTCCCTGAATATCGCACCCGATTCCCTGAGCACGGCGGATGTTTCCGGCCCTATTGACCACAGGCTGCATTCTCCCAGCTTCTTCATGAATTCCAGCATGATGCAATTCATTTCTGCGCATCTGAAGAAGTTGCGCGTCATCATGGCGCTGGTGAATGGTATGGCGTAGATACCGCCCTCCGCTATGTCCCTCACGAGCGCCCTCAGCAAATCGTCGTTACGCGGATATCCTACGCTGTACAGCGCAATTTCAGTTATGTCGTAACCCATCTCGCGCAGTCCCATGGACAGCGTTGAACTTCCCTCGCGGCTGCGCAGCACGACTACGGCCTTCCCTTCAGACGGAAGTGCACGTATCAGTTCGACCAGGCCGGAGGATGAATAGGAGGCAGGCTTCAATGTCTCCACCCCGTGCCTGTTCAGAGCGGTTTGCGTTCTTTCGCCGATGGAAATGACTCTTGCCTGACCGCTTATGACTGCAGCGTGCCAGGCGCCTGAAAAAAATATCCTGACAGCCCTCGCGCTGGCGAAGATGACTATGTCTGCCGCTGCTATCCGTCTTGCCGATTCCAGATCAGGCGGTAGCTCCCTGATTTCCAGAGCCGGCGCGGCAACGGGCTCCAGTCCTGCCTGCCTGAGTATTGAAGAACTCTCCTCCAGCTCGTCTGCGGCCCTAAGCACTGCCGTCTTCGTGTTTTTCCCCTCCCCCGCCCATCAGCCCTGAAACGGCAGGGCCAACTACAATAAGTGCAGGTCCGCCTCCAGCATAGCGGCGCCTGGTGCGCCCAAGCCCTTCAAGATCAGTTATTACAGTCCTCTGCCCGGGAAGCGATGCGTCGAATATCATGGCGACGGGTGTGCGGGCCGGCGCACCCTCTCCAATGAGGCCCTTCGATATTTCAGCGGCCATGGACAGTCCCATCATGAATACGGCAGTCTGTCTCTCCGCATATATACCGTTCCAGCGTATCTCCGCGCCGCCGGGTCCCCGCGCCGAAATGATGAGCACCCTGTCCGAAAGGCCACGCTTCGTGAGCGGTATACCTGCCAGCTCCGGACCTGCCGTTGCCGAACTCACGCCCGGAACTACCTCCACATTGACACCGTGAGCAATGAGAAACTCTGCCTCCTCAGCTCCCCTCCCGAAGATGAAAGGATCGCCTCCCTTCAGTCTCAGGACGCTCTCGCCGGAATCCGAAATGCTGAGGAGCAGATTGTTTATGCGATCCTGCGTCATGATATGTCTGCCGCTTCTCTTCCCGGCATTGTAAACTCTTGCACCGGGCGGGAACAGCGCGAGCACGCCGTCACCGATGAGTGCGTCGTGAACGATGTTGCGTGACGACGCAATCAGTTCTCTTGCCCTGACAGTGAGCAATGACGGATTGCCGGGTCCTGCTCCGGTCAGGTAAACAGTACCTTTGACACTGGCGGCCGTTTTCCGCTTCATTGGCCGAACCTCGACGCACGCAGTTTTTCAAATGAGGAGATTATGCCGGTGACATCACCGTCGGATGATATGCCGGCAGTGAGTTTTGCTTCTCTTGAGCCGTCGGGTGAAAGCAGTTGAATGTGTACTGTGTAGCCGCGGCCGAAGGACACAGCGCTGATTCCGAGCGGCGTGCTGCATCCTGCATCCAGCTCCCGGAGCACCGCTCTTTCTACGCCGGTCTCGCCGAGTGTCTGTCTGTCCGAAGCCGACCTCCTGACCTCCTCCGGGATGTATCCTTTTCTGCACACAACTGCGAGCGCACCCTGGCCCGCTGCAGGAACGAAGTGGTCGAGCGGAAGGGGGTAGATGCCTATCCCATCCGGGAGCTTCGGATCAAGCCGCTCGAGGCCCGCAACTGCCAGCACGGCAGATATTGTTTTACCGGACGAAAGTGCGGAGACGCGGGTGGTGACATTACCCCGAAGCCCGACAATCTTGAGATCGGGCCTTACTCTAGCTGTCTGTGCTATCCTTCTAGGACTCGAAGTGCCAACCGTCGAGCCGGAAGGCAGCCTGTAAAGAGTTGCAGGACCAACGAGGCAGTCATGTCTTCCGGCACGCCGCGGCACGACGGCTATCTCGAGTCCGGACGGAAGGATGGCTGGAAGATCCTTCATGCTGTGAACGCCTATGTCGAGCTGTTCGTCAATGACCATGTCGTTGATAGCATCGGCGAACGAGCCTGCGGCAGGGTTGGATGCGGGTGCGCGATCGCCGCTTGTCCTGATGACCTGCACCTTCATGCTCTCATCTATGCCGGAGCGGCGCAGAAGGGAAAGCACATGCTCTGTCTGTATTAGTGCCAGATCGCTTCCTCTGCTGCCAACACGGATCGTGTGCCTCACTTCCCCGAAATCCACTCGGCCGCCTCAAGAGCGTGATACGTTACAACAATATCGGCACCGGCCCTGAATATCGACACGAGCGTCTCCTCCACCGTGTCTCTGTAGTTCGTCCAGCCGTTCATTGCAGAGGCCCTGAGCATCGAATATTCGCCGCTGACATTGTAAGCAGCCACCGGCACTCCGAATCTCTCTTTAGCCCTGCTTATGATATCCAGATTCGGCAGGGCTGGCTTCACCAGTATTACATCGGCTCCCTCTGCTATGTCGCTCTCTATTTCAAGCATCTGCTCAAACCTGCTCGCATAGTTCAGCTGATGACTTTTCCTGTCCCCGCTGGACGGCGAACTTCCGGCCGCCTCCCTGAACGGCCCGTAGAAAGAGGATGCCGACTTGGCCGCATAAGATAATATGGATGTGTCCTGGAAGCCAGCTTCGTCCAGCGCCCTGCGTATATGACCGACCTGTCCGTCCATCATTCCGCTGGGCGCAATCCAGTCCGCGCCTGCGCCCGCCTGAGAAACGGCAATGCGCCCGTAGATATCTAGCGTGCTGTCGTTGTCCACTTCACCATTCTTCAGCAGGCCGCAATGTCCGCTGGAAGTGTATTCGCAGAGACACAGATCTGCGACGATTGGAATCGTGCTCTTTTTCCTGATCATCCTGATTGCCCTCTGCACCACTCCGTTGTCGCTGTAAGCTCCGGTTCCTGCAGCATCCTTTGTCCGGGGTATGCCGAACAGCAGTATTGCCCCTATTCCGAGCTTCCCGGCGCGTGTGCAGAGTGCCGGAAGTTCCCCGATCGTGTGCCGGTACTGGCCCGGCATGGACTTGATTTCCTCCCTTCTCTCAAGCGATTCATCCACGAATATGGGATAAATCAGCCTGGAGGGCCTGATTTCAAAGGAGGTGAGCATTTCCCTCACACCTTTCCTCCTGTATCTCCTCAGTCGCGATACTGGGTATTGATGCATTCTTGCCTCGCCAACACGGACTGAATTCAGATATATAGATGCTTCAGCAGCGGGCGGCAGCTAAACCCTCAACTGTTTAATATGGAAACACACTACTTTCGAGCTCTGGAATGAAAGAATCGCGAGAGAATTCCCCCGGCCTTCAGGGCGGAGAGAATGTCACGACTGATGAAGTATCCGCGCCGGACACTGCCGCACTGCTTGAGGTCCTGCGCATATCGGTGAGGGACAAACACTCGATGCTCATTGGACTCTCGGGCGGCGTCGACAGCGCACTTCTGGCATACATAGCGCATGAACAGCTGCGCGAGGGCGCCGTCGCAGTCACCGCAGTATCCGCGTCG
>JAKABN010000125.1 GCA_021796895.1 Thermoplasmata archaeon
CTCCTGAAGCAGGTAAACGACATTCTTTCCGAGTAACTGGCTCCATTCAGGCAAGATTACAAAACTGTTTCTCGAGACAGTGTACATGAGAATTTACAGACAAAGCGGTACACTACCAAGGCCTATGTTTGTTTCCATGGCTCCTGACCAGCCGTGTGATACTGACGCCATGTATACTTTCATCACACCCGTAAACGGTGTGGGATTTCCCGCTCTCAAATGTTAAGATCATGTTCGGATCTACTGCCATAACAGTTTGCGTTGAGAATCATGAATGTGATTTTTGCGTTAAGGGACATCCCATCCGAATAGAATTTTGAGCGCTGAATCTACGCATTCCTCAGGCGTCCCGGTTTCAGACCCGCCGCTCACACGGGCGGGAACATAGACCGCCATATCCGGATCCCATACTGCAAATTTCCAGCTGCTCTGGTCACCCAACCACTCAAGGCAGCAAAGGTTTGAATAATCGTTTCCATCCACATCATGGTAAGGATTCATGAAACCAACGCGTACGTATGCCAGATTCCCGCGGAAGAGCGTAAAGAAATATATCTCCATCGCCGACCACGCCCTCTCGTGCCTGTCTATTCTCATCCTGGTCTGGAGTCTTGCTGTGTCCGGCAGAATTTTCTTATTTGTGTGGGCTCGCATGCGCAATCGCTCCTGCAAGGCGAAGAGACCTGTTTTCTCTTTCATTCATGCGGTTGTTCCATGATAACGACAGCCGGCTCTCCATCACATATGGGCACGATGTCGTTACAACAATGGCAGTCAACCGTACGGCCATGGCAATTATCTTTTCTGCGGGTCGATGTTTCTCGGGTGACGGACAGCCGCACTTTTCGTGCTGAACAAGATGGCCAGAACTGACAATGAACGGTTTTTTCATTCTAATCGCAGACCTGAATCGAGAATGTGTTCTAGCGCATCCCTCAGGTCAGCGGGAACAAACACGACTCTGAATGCTTTCTCCTTCACATACATCCTTCCCACATAGAGAAGGCCGTGAGCTCTCAGGTATCCAACAGGAGAGGAAGGAAGTTTCCTGTCCCACCAGTATCTGGTATCGTCGCTGTAGAATTTTGCAAGCTTGCCATACCTCATGAAGCCGCCGCCGCTGATTATCTTCTTCAGGACGTCGCGGCTCTCTGGTGGGGCGTCTTTCAGTATTGTTTCAAGGCCATTAATGATGAACGACGCTATTCTTACTGTCTTCTCGCCTTTCTTACCGCCCTTCGGCAGTCCGAACTCCCTTACCATAGAATCTATCCAGTTCGACGGGAGTTTGTTGAGCGCATTCAGCAAGCCCATATTTGATCTTAAGATGACTGATTCCGCCTTGCCGAGCAGATTCCCCTCCACGTAATCTGTCATTTCCTGTAGTGTTGGCATTCCCAAGGAGTGAATTATATCATCTTGTGTGGGTTCCATAGTAAATATGCCTGCAAACCGGTAGCAGTCCTTCCATGGACATATTCTGCCTGAGATCTTCTGACCGGCGGCGTAATGCCTTCTATTCTGCGGCTGAAGATACAGCCGGTACCTTTCCATAGACTGTTTATGGGTGACGATAAGAAACTCGTTTCTGCTTTCCACCACGACGAAATCTCCACGAACCACTTTCTTCATACCGAGCATCAGTTCGGCCAGCCCTTCAACGAATCTGTCCCTGTTCAGCTCCACGAATTCTTCGAGCGGTGTTTTTGCCGTTTCCGGATTTACTCTCTCCGTCATGAACCAGGTGAATATCTGTTTGAAGGCAAGCTCGGCGTCCATGTCTTCAAAATCATACGGGCATTCGTGCCTGACACTAAATGCCTTTTCGGAATAGAGAGGCTCACAGTATTCAAAGAGAGCCTGCATGCAATTCTCTTCGTTTATCAGCATTAATAACCTGCCATGCAATAGTTCGATTTAAGACGTTTCATCACTCGGCATCCAAGAACCTCTCGGGCAATAAAGATTTGACGTACTGTAGTCTCTCCGAAAGCACGGATACATAATTTCTAAGAGGCACTGATTCCATTGTATCTGTATGAAACGTTCCGATATTGAAACATTCAATAATGAGATTGACCGACTGATTGCCGACGGGGAGAGGACACTTTCAATCATTTACACCGATGTGAAGAGTGCAAAAGGCAGCATACTGCTTGATTCAGTCATAGAGGCGCAGCTCTTCCTCTCAGACAGACGGATCAGGCGCCAGCACTTGGGAAGCTCAGTAACGGAACACATGACGTATGAAGTCACGAAGAACGACATACCGGATGAATTCAGTGTGGAACAGGTGTGGAGAGGGCAATCGTTATGACAGCAGTCGCGCTATCCGGCTTCGAGTAGCGCAGTACATCATGACCGTCTCCCGCAACGATCAGCTGCTGCGGAAGCATCTTCGACGCCTCCAGCACAGTGTCTGCAGACGGAAGAACAATCTTCCGTGGTGTTATGAATGACGGAACCCTGCCCTCATCATCTGCCTTTTCCGGATAACCGTGCTTCAGGTCCGCAAGCATCAGCAGTGTTGTCACGTCGCTTAATTCGAATATTGCTTCCTGTCCCATGCTGAACTCGAATGATCCTGCTATGTCCTTCAGCGCAATCCTGCCCACGATAGGGTAAAGGTCAGGATTACTCCAGACCCTTCCACCTCTATCCGTACGGTCCGTTTTCCGGAGTACGGCTATCCTGCACCCTTCACCAGTGGGCAATACGGTTCAACGGACATAGTGTATTCTCCCTGACAGACGCTTGAGACCCTTTGCATACATCTTCTGCTTCGTATCCTTCCTTGAGGATACGAAGCGTATCTTGTGAACCTTACAATAGAATTTTGCTGCCTTCCATGCAATGTATCTGTCGAGACTGTTGTAGACGTGACTGGCGTTTGAGTGATTGAAGTAGTTGTTCCATCCCGTTATGAGCTGATTGAGTTCACTGACTGCCTGTTCCTCGCTCTTCGTGTGCGATTTGGTCAGCGGTATGATGTCTCTGATTTTGTCCCTGAATTTCCTCACCGCCTTGACCGATGGCAGAAAGTATGTGATTTCCTTCTTCCTGTATTCATTTCGTATTCTGACGAAATGAAAACCCAGAAAGTCGAAGCCGTTCTGTGCTGTTGTGACCTTTGTCTTTTCTGGTGACAGCCTCAGTCCAAGGCTGCCTGTGAGTTCCGCGATGACCGACATTGCCTTTGACGGTTCCTTGCTTGTGAGCACAACCATATCATCGGCAAAACGGATGAGATGTGCGTCCTGGCCGTATCGATTGTTCATCTTCCTGTTGTTCCATGCCGTGTCCAGTTTATTCAGGTAGATATTGGCAAGGAGAGGTGAGATGACCCCTCCCTGTGGAGTGCCCATGTCAGGGTATGTCGTCTCACCGTTGTAGACGACACCTGCCCTTAACCATTCCCTTATCAGTTTCAGTATGTACGGGTCGCTTATCCGTTCCGTGACAAACGAGATGAGTTTGTCATGGTCTATTGTGCCGAAGAAGTCCTCGATGTCGACGTCGACTATGTTCGTCAGTCCGAAGTTGATATATTTGTATATCTCCTGGGATGCCTGCTGTGCTGATTTGTTTGGTCTGTAACCGTAGCTGAATGGCTGGAAGTCCGCCTCGAATATCGGTTCAATGAGCAGTTTGACCGCCTGCTGAACGATGCGGTCTCTGACTGTAGGTATGCCGAGCGGTCGCTGTTTGCCGTTGGGTTTGGGAATGTACACTCTGCGTACACATTCCACGTTGTATGTTTCGTTTATGAGTTCATGCTGCAGTGCCGACAGGTATTGTTCAGCACCGCTGTTCCTGATGTCTTCGATTGTTTCGTTGTCTACGCCTGATGCTCCTTTGTTTGATGCAACTCTGTTCCATGCTTCTGTCAAAACATCCATGCTGCACAGCTTGTCGTGCAGCGAATGGAATACCCTCTGTCTGTCTGCCTTGGCACACTGGTAGAGCCCGTTCAGGAACGGTTCGAGCCTTTTTATCCTCGTACCGCCGGACATTGAACCGGCAGAATGGAGTTCTCCCCCGTCCTGAACAGGCTTGTGTGCAGTAAGGGCCCTTCCCTCTGATAAGGTTGTGCTGTCCCTATCATCATCAGTAGTACGGCCCTCTCTGACTTCGCATGATGCATTGCCGCTCATTTCGCTTGCGCTTATAGAGCGAGCTACCTTTGCCCCCTCGCCGCTGTACGGACCCTCAATAGGGCGCTTTATACCGTCATCACGGTTCGGGAAGGACATCATGCGACCTCCCGATTTACTATGTACGGCTTTCCACACATGCCACCGACATGACGCCGGGGAAGTTCCCGCATCGACCGGTTGCCAGATGGGGGAATTACAGCCTTCACCCAAGGAGAACGGGTTCGGCCTTCCCAATTAGATCTAACGGCGCTGATACTCGTTCGCTTTCGCTGCGGCCTGCGTGTTTGTGTCTGGACAGCTTCACACACTGTGTTGCCACAGCGCATGTGCCCAGTCACTAATCGGATGTACCGGCAATTTCCTATGCCAGAGTTACACTGGTTGGTCATACATCATCCTCGGCGCGCTCTCCCATGATCTTCTTCGGGAGTTTCGGCTTCTTGTACAGTATCCTTCTGTTATTGCATTCCTTCAAGTGCATCCCGTGGCTGAATCGCCAGCGGCATAGAAATAGGGTGTGGAAATGAATTCGGTGTCCTTTCGGAGAGACGATATTCGGCGAAAGCATTAAATTTCATGTGCATGTTCAATTCACGATATTTATGGTAATGCCGCTGGTGTTGCTCGAAAAATCACTTAACAAACGTGTAACGCTTCTGCTCAAGGACAGCAGGATGCTCGAAGGCAGGCTTGTCGGATACGATGAGTTCATGAACCTGGTACTGGAGGATACGGAAGAGAGAACTGCAGATCAGACCAGGAAGATCGGCTCAGTCATACTAAGAGGAAACAACGTAGTATCCATATCCCCCTGAACCGTTACGCCACAAACAGGATGTTCAGCTCCTTGACTGACGCAGTCATTCTCGCAGGAGGTCTCGGGACAAGGCTCAGGCCCCTGACTAACAGTACGCCCAAACCACTTGTGAGGCTCGCAGGCATACCGCTCGTCAGGAGGATCGTGGACAGCATACCTGGCAGCATAGAGCGGGTGTTTATAGCGGCGGGATACAGGGCTCAGGAGCTTTCAGATTATTTTAAAACAGATTATGCAGTTGCCGGGAGAGAGATAAAGGTCGTAACTGAAGAAAGGCCCCTCGGCACGGCCGGTGCACTCTGGAACCTGCGCAACGAACTTGACGAAGAGTTTGTCGTGTTCAACGGCGATGTTGTTTCCAGCCTGAATGTGCCTGATATCATTTCATTTCACAGAAAAACGAACGCAACAGCGACCATTTCTGCATGGGAGGTGGACAACCCGGAGCCCTACGGGGTGCTGCAAATCG
>JAKABN010000126.1 GCA_021796895.1 Thermoplasmata archaeon
CGGGCCCCTGCCTGTTGCAATGACTAACATGAGCACTGCCAGTTCTACCAGTTATGCAGATCTTGCTGCAAGCTATACTGTCTCGACAATGGAGCTGTCATTCAACAGCGCGAGCACAAATGTAAATCAAAGCTCTGCGGTCATGAGCACATCGCCGTCATTTAATGGTACCAACAGTCAATTCACAACTCAGCAGGCTTCGATAGCGGCCTTTCCGAACACATCCACTTATCCAGGCACTTCGTTTGTCATGATTTACATACCAAACGTGACCTACCGTGTTACGAATCTTCTTGAAGTGAATACCGTTTACATTCCATCAGAACATGAGTGTTATAATGTTTACGGGCCAGTATTTTCAGATGGTAAAATTTCAAATATCGCAACAATAGAATTTCTTACGGAGGCTGTTCCTTCAGCAATTGGCTCAGTTTTTCACCAGGCTTTGAAGACCACGCTCATAACCAACGATACTGTCTCTGTCGGCCACAGCCTTCAATTGACTAACATGGAGTCAAAGGCGGCCGGCTGGTCAAACGCCCAGGATGCATATAATAAGGCAATTGGCATCGCTTCCGCCTTTTCAGCCGCACTTGGGACTGGTTTGGCTGTCGCAGATGCGTTGGATTTTATTCACGAAGTCGGGGCTGCAGCGGGGGTTGCTGAAACAGTTAATGCCTTGGCAACTGCAGTAGGAGATATCACGACTGTGCTGAGTTTGATGAACTCAATCAGTTTCTCGACCACATACACACAGTCGATACAAACGATCTCTGTGACAAATGACGCACTCCCAGGATACAGCGGCAATTCTCTCTATATTGCTTTATATGAATTCTCACTTTCAGACACCATAACCATCAACGGAACAGCTTACAGCCCTAGCATGCCTCTGTCATACATTTTGTCTTCTGTGTGATTGCCAGGAACCTTTCAAAGTATCTATACCGATTTCTGGCGAAGAGGAAACGCGCAAAAACGGATTGCCACGCGTACATCGTTTCCTTCAATCCTGCAGTCGGATTTTCAGCTTTGGTTGCTGATTATTTTCTGGCGCGAGTTTGTACATATGCCCCATTTCGTTCAGTATGGTAATACGGATGAAATTACTCCACCTTTCGGCCTTCCTGAGCCTGATGTATTCCCTTATGATATTCCTGTTCACAGGCAGTACCGTGAGGTCTTTCTCTAACGATTTGAGCGCCAGTTCGAGCCGCCTGCCGTAGTGGTGAAGGTCAGCCGGATCATGCATGCCGGGAGTAAATATTGATGATAATCCAAACCTTGAGTTTGATGCGGAGGACCGGATTTGAACCGGCGAACCCCTGCGAGACAAGACCCTCAATCTTGCGCCGTTGACCATGCTTGGCTACCTCCGCCCGGCGGGTAACACTTGAAAACAGCAGTGGTATTAAGCTTTTATTTATGCCGGATACACCTGTCCACATTGCTAATTCAGGTTTGCGCACTCCTTCCTTCCTTTACCAGGGGGCGAAGATTCAGTATCATGTCGGAAACCATTCTCTGCATGTCGAATTGAGGTGCAAATCCCCACTCGTGCTCAGCACAGCTTGAATCAACCGACGCGGGCCATGAATCGGCTATCGCCTGCCTCGCATCCTGTCTGTACGTTACCTCGAAGCCAGGAAAATGCCTCAGCAGCTCGGTTTCCAGCTCTCCAGGGGTGAAGTCGAACGCCGAAACGTTGAAGTCAGTCCTGTGCAGAAGTGATGAAGATCCGACTTCCGATATCTTCACGAGAGCGTTCACTGCGTCCGGCATATACATCATCGGAAGACGCGTATCCTTCTTCAGGAAGCACGTGTATTTTCTCCTGGCGACTGCCGACCTTATCATATCTATGGCGTAATCTGTGGTTCCACCGCCGGGCGGAGTCCTGTGACTTATTATACCGGGCAGCCTGATACCTCTTGCGTCAATCATCCCTTTTCTGCTGTAATATTCGGCGAGCTGTTCGCAGAAGAGTTTTGTGATGCCGTACATTGTCACAGGTCTCGTGATTGTGTCAACAGCCACGTTTTTCTTTGGCGTATGAGGTCCGAATACGGCAATAGTGCTGGGAAAAATGAATCGTTCCGTGCCTGAAGAGATGGCCGCGTCAAGCACGTTTTTTGTACCGTTCAGGTTCACATTGAAAGCAGTTTCCGGTTGCTCTTCCCCCCTGGCAGACAGCACTCCGGCAAGATGGAAAACTGTTCCAGGTGAAACTCTTGAAAAGATGTTGAAAACGGACGTTCTGTCCGTGACGTCGAGTTCGACGAACTCGCATTTGAAGTCTGTATGCGTCCCAAGATCTGTGGCGATAACCTTCTCCGGCCCGTACCTGGAGCAGAGTTCGGTGACCAGCTCGGTACCAATCTGACCGCGTGAGCCTGTAACAATTATTTGTTTCATCAAATTCACACCCGGGGCAAGAAACAGTCAGACGGGAGTAGCATTCAGAACTTATTTAAGCCTACTTCGGCTATTCAATCTCAGTGACAAAAAAACATACGTGGATGACCGAAGAACTCAGGGGAATCCGCGACTCCGGGCGGTATGTGCCAATCAGGGCACTGCAGTCCCCGCAGGGTCCGTGGGTGTCAATCGGCGGAAGACGCGTTTTGAATCTCTGCTCGAATAATTATCTCGGTTATGCCAACCATCCGGATGTGAAGCGGGCCGCCATCGAGGCGATTGAGAAGTACGGCGTGGGCGCCGGAGCTGTAAGGAGCATTGCAGGTACCTCGGAACTGCATGTAATGCTTGAAGAGGAAATAGCCGCGTTCAAGCACATGGAGGCAGCGCTTGTTTTTCAGGGCGGTCTTCTTGCTAACACTGGCACTATTCCGGTTCTCGTGGCGAAGGACGACATTGTTTTCAGTGAAGAGCTCAATCATGCGAGCATAATAGACGGCGTGAGGCTGAGCTCTGCGAAACGCGCTGTTTACAGGCATGTAGACATGGATGACCTCAACAGCCAGCTCACTCAGCACAGATCCGAAGGAAGGAGATCGCTGATAGTAACCGACGGAGTCTTCAGCATGGACGGTGACATCGCGCCTCTTGACAAAATAGTCGAGGCAGGCGAGAAGCATGACTCGATGGTCTATGTCGACGATGCACACGGCGAAGGAGTGCTCGGCGATCACGGGCGGGGCATAGTCGATCATTTCAATCTTGCCGGCCTTGTAGATGCCGAAATGGGCACATTTTCCAAGGCCATCGGCAGCATGGGCGGCTTCATTGCCGGTTCCTCTGAATTGATAGAACTCCTGCGCCAGAGGGCACGTCCGTTTTTATTCAGCAGCGCTCTCAATGCAGGTGACGCTGCCGCTGTTCTCAAATCCGTACAGCTCATGAAATCGGACGATGCACCACTCAAGCGCCTATGGAAGAATACCGAAGAGCTGAAGGCAGGTCTTAGAGACGCGGGATATGACACAGGAAGCAGCAGGACGCCGATAACACCGGTGATGATTGGAGATGAAAAGAAAACTGTGGAACTGAGCCGGATGCTGTACGAAGAGGAATCACTCTTCGCCTCACCAATCGTTTATCCGACCGTCGCGCCCGGAGCGGCAAGAATCAGACTCATGCCTTCCGCCGTTCACAGCAGCGAAGATATACGATTTGCGCTCGATGCGTTCAGAAAAGCAGGCTCGAAGCTGGGCCTGACCTGAAACGCACAGACTGTCATGAGCAACGGGCATACACTACACTAGGATCGGCCGGAAGTGCCATCCTGCAACGCTGCTGGTTTGTGCGCAAAGATTATTACTGTTAACAGAAATGCTGGTAATGCCAGGAGAAGAAGGGCGGCCGACGGTAGCCACCTCACGGTGGCGGCTGAGGAAAGTCCCCTCTCCAGAGAAAGGTGGCCTGTTTAAACGCAGGGGGGCGAGAGCCCCGGCAAGGGCGCAGAAACGGCACAGCCAGGGTGCAGGATGATTCGCCAGGCGATGACGTTACCCCGGATATGATGAAACGGCGACACCCCACTGGAGCAAGTCCAAATGGCCGGCATTTCTCAAATCCGGCAGGTAGGACGCATTAGTCGAATGCTGCCTGAAACAGAAAGGGGCTTACTACCTTCACCTGGCAACTCTGTAAAGTCAGAAAATCGTGTCTGGCATCGCCTGTATGTTGCGAACGCTTTTCACCTTGCATGCTCAAGTGTTTCTCACGAATCGCCTTATCGCTGCGTTCGGCGTTCTGCGGGATTCGAAGTAATGATTGCTGATGATATTGTATCTCTCATGGGTCTTCCACTCCTCGTGTGGATTTGACGCCAGGAGAGTATCTCGTCAGATAGCTCAGGACAGCACGGAGATCTTCCTCAATCCAGTTCCTTCATGACACTGTGTACGATTTCCTCCATATAGTTGTCAGGCTGACCGTCCTGCCCTTGTAACAGGGCCGGAAGGACAGGTCAGTGACTGTCCGACTTCCCGTCTTTATTGTGGTGCTGCCTTGAGCCTGTTTTGGCATGCCTGATAGAAAGATTTGGGGCGAATGCCTTCACCCTGCTCTATCGACCCATGCTCAGGCTCAAAATTTATCATGGCAAGATTATTTATTCTATTAGCATAATATTGAACCGGGTCAGGAAATGGAAAAATGCGAGCGATGCAAGAAACGTTTTGACACGCCGCTTAGACTGTACATACATCTCGTTGAGAAACACGATGTGAGCGAGGAAGAGGCCAGAAGACTCTCATGGCCCAAGGGAGCCCTTCTCTGAGCATCCGCCGCAATCACGATATCAGGCTGAAATTCAGTCCTTTCGTTTTGAAAGAATCAATCAGCTTGTCGAGATGCTGACTGTCTTCGACCTCGACAACAACCCTCGCACGGAACCGGTTCAGAACACCAATTGAATTAACGGAGCTCTCCTGCAGACTCATCACGGTCGCACCCCCTTCAGCTATGAGGTTAAGCGAGTCGCGCATTGCACCGGGCCTGTCGGGTATATCCAGTTCGACGACTGCTATCCTCCTGTGCATAACCATTCCTCTCATGATCATCTTCCGGACAAGGCTCAGATCTACATTTCCTCCGCTCAGAACCAGCCCTACTCTCTTTCCCTTTACGTCGAGTTTTCCAGAAAGCAGCAGTGCCAGTGTTGCAGCGCCTGCTCCTTCCACAAGCAGCTTTGAGCGCTCAAGTAGCATGAACATCGCTTCGGTTATTTCGTCCTCGCTGACCGTGTGTATGGCATCGACAAGCCTGGAAACTATTCCAAACGCCAGTTCGCCAGGCTGCTTGATGGCGATGCCGTCTGCGATGGTCTCACCTGCCTTCCCTTTTACTATCCTCCCCTTCCTCAGCGAATCGGCAAATGCGGGCATAGCCGCGCTCTGAACGCCTATGATGCGTGTCCCGGGGCTGAGCTTCTTCATCGCTACGGCTATTCCGGAAATC
>JAKABN010000127.1 GCA_021796895.1 Thermoplasmata archaeon
CCCGGGATCGGCCTGGCTTCCGAAGCTGCTCATCAGCTTTGGACCGTAGGTGACAGTCAGAGCATAAGCGCTGAGGATTATGGGCAGGACGCCCAGGAATATGACCAGTATGAACGCCCTGCCGATGTTCTTCTTCGGCTCCTTGGCCTCTTCCGAGAGTGTTATCACGGAACCCGCTCCAACAAAGCTCAGTATGTTGAATACAACCGCGAGAAACAGTATGTTTGTGTTGTTGCCTATATAGGCCGGCGTGAAGACGGATGTCGTGTTGCCGGGTCCTGCAAGAACGATCAGCGCTATTGCGCCTATATACAGCACGGCGCTCTCAGCGATTCCGGTTACTGTGGCATATAGCAGATTCGGCCTTATTCCCACATATGTGATGACCGTGACGAACACAATCGAAACGATAACAAAAGGAAGCCATGAGAATGCGATTGCGCTCAGCTGCGGGAACAGGAAATATGCGAACACGGCAAATTGGAGGAAACCGAATGCGGCACCACCAGTGATGCCGTTCATTACATAGAACATGCCGGCGAAGAAACCCGCCGACTTATTGAATGCGGAACCGACATAGGCATAGTATCCGCCTGCGTGCACGATATGTTTCGAAAACTGGTAGTTTGCATTGAGAGAAATGAAAAAGAGCACGAATGTCAAAAGAACGACAAGTGGCATCGATCCGAGGGAAATACCTGCGATGCCGGTCAGGAATATGCCCACGACGGCAGCGGGCGCTATGTTTGCGAACGACTGGAAGACTACGAGGGACATGGGGAGGCTTGAACGCCTGAGGGTCTTGCCATTGGCACTCTGAGCACCTGCACTCTGTACGGACATGCAGTCGGTATCAGGAACATTTTATTTCATCATTCTACCGCACAGGTGCGGAACAATTTCAAATAATGCGCCGCCCGCTCTTCTTCTTTGCAGGCGCGGACCGCGTCCGGTTGTGCCTGGATGCCAGCATCTGTGTTTAATTCCTTCCCTGCCATGATTTTCCGGCGGACCGTGTCGTTAATGCGTTACGGCACTCATTCAGGAAGCACCTTGCTCCGGCACGCCTGTGCATCAATGTCGCTCCCAAAGTGCATCCGATGGAATTCGTGAACAATAGGGTATTTCAATCTGAATTAAAGTCTGGAAGAAGTGTTGACGCCCCATCCCGCCAATTGATAACTCAACAGAACCGTCGCTGGGCATGTTTTTATCTGTCCTCTGTTTCATGTGAACCATGAAGGTCAGGCCGGCCGCGAGGGCGACGGGCATGGAGTACGCCATCAGGGACGTCGTGCTCCCGGCTCGCGAACTTGAAAAGAAGGGCATCGAAGTCATCAGGATGAATATCGGTGATCCGGACGCATTCGATTTTGACACGCCAGAGCACATAAAGAGGGCGATGTTCGACGCGATACTGGAAGGGTACAACGGTTATGGTGACTCCGAGGGCGACGCGGAACTGCGCCGCGCTATTGCTTCGAGAGAGAAGAGGAAGAACGGCAACTCTGCTGAGATAGAGGATGTAATAGTCACGACGGGCATCACGGAAGGGATACAGCTGCTGCTCGGAGCACTGGTAGAGACAGGAGACGAGCTGCTTGTACCCGGACCCACATACCCGCCGTACTCATCGGTGACAAAATATTACGGCGGTAACCCTGTCTCGTACAGGACAGTCGAGGAGGAGAGATGGAGGCCGGACATAGAGGACATGCGGGCAAAGATAACGCCGAAGACCAGGGCAATACTTGCCGTCAGTCCCAACAATCCGACGGGTGCGGTTTACAGCGCATCGGATATGAGGGCCATATGCGACGTGGCAGCTGAACACGACCTGCCGATCATATCGGATGAGATTTACGACATGCTCACATACGGCGTCGAACACGTCTCGCCGACCGCGGTATCGAAGGACGTTCCTGTCATCACACTCAACGGTTTTTCCAAGAGTTATCTCGTTACGGGATGGAGAGTCGGATACGCCATTTTCAGGGATGTTGAAGATAAACTCACTGACCTGAAGGAAGCATTCCTGCGGGAGGTGCGGGCAAGACTCTGTGCCAGCAATCCGGCGCAGAGGGCGATGATTGCCGCCTTGGAAGGTCCGCAGACGCACGTCGGTAAGATGGTAAGGGCGCTGAAGGAAAGGAGGGATTATGCTGTCCGGAGGATAAACGGCATGGATAACCTGTCCGTCACTTCCCCAGACGGTGCATTCTATCTCTTCCCCAGGATTGAGGGCGGGCCATGGAAGAGCGATCTGGAGCTGGTGCTGCATGTGCTGCACGAGGGACACGTGCTTCTTGTCCACGGCTCGGGCTTCGACAGGCATTACGGCAGCATGCACTTCCGTTCTGTCTTCCTGCCGCCCATGGAAACACTGGAACCCGCAATGGACGGACTTGAGAAGGCGCTTGCTGCGCCGCAGCGATCGGCTAAAAAATAACAATATATTTGTCTCATGACGCGATTGCACTGTTTCATGGCCATCAGCATCGTGGATGCAGTCAGGAGCAAGCTTTCCGCAGACACTTCCTGCTACGGGCACTGCAAGAGTCCTGCGCACCATCACATGATAAACGGGACAGAAGGACAGATAGCCTGTTTTTCATGCGGCGGGGGCTACGTCAGCCGTGTCGTGATGTACAGCGCAGAGGATGGCACTGAGCAGCTGAAATCGTTCGTTTCACGGACGGTGAACGGAGTGATGGAAATCAGGGACGAGGATATCAGGGTGGCGACACGCCATCCCTGGGAGATGGGGCTCGAGGAGAATTCTGCAGGAGAAGTCATTCTCAGGGAGGCTTACTGGACACAACATTACAGGAGGACGAAATCAGACGATCCGGCCAGAGCGACACTGTTCAGATGCGAATCATGCGGCTCGCTGTTCATGCAGCCGCTCAATTCTGCAGCCGCGACGTGCACCGGATGTGCACATGCAGGGGGAGGCGTGCAATGACGTGCGTCACACGCATCAGCGTCGTGTACGCTAACTGGTGCCCGCATTGCGTTCCCACCACGGTAGAGCCGATGAAGCGTTACGCGGCGGAACTCGGCGCGGAGCTGGAACTCATCGACATCGATGTTGCGGAACAGAGAGGCGACAGCCTCGTCAGAGAGCACGGAGACTGGGCCCATGATTACCTCATTCCGCAGGTGTTCTTCGAATTCGATGACGGGAGGATCGTGCACGTCATGACCGGTTTTTCCGAAGGAGTGGAATTCACGCGCAGGGCAGTCGAAAGACTCCATGAAAGTGACTTCTACGGCAAGTTATTGCAGCGATGATCAGTCAAAACACCCGTAACTGTCAACAATGCCGCTGAGCCTGGAAAAGAACGGAACGGGAGAGTAGAGGAATGTATGTCCCCTGGACCGTTGGATGAATGCGCCCATCTCCTCAATCGAGCCGATGTTGGAATAAGCGACGCGGAGCGCAGAGAGAAGCCTGGCTCCATCCGTGAAGAACAGCCTCTTCAGCGTTGTGAAGGGGACGGCTATGGGACTGTCGAACGACGCGCTGACGACATCGACCGCCTCCTTTCCGTGCAGCGAACCCTCCATGACATTCGCGAAGTGAGGGTAGTGAACAGAAACGTAGAAGCCGTTCTCCTCGCAGAGCAGCGCCGCACTGTAGTCGGGATATGCCGCCAGAGCATTCGCGTTCTGCAGGCGCGGGATGCCAATCTCCTCCTTGCCGGTATAATCGATTCCGGCCAGGAATGAATCGTACGCGGACACCGCATCCGCCAGTCTGCGGTATATGACCGCGTGTCCGTTTTCAGCAACAAATTTGTTCAGGATGGGTGATATCGTTTCTCTTCTGCGCCTGATGTCCTGAGTGATTTCGGAAGCGTCAGACTCCGTCAGCAGCTTGAGCAAGCTGTTGACGTCATACATCGATGCATGTCGTATGAGTGTAGCCTCAATTAGAGGACCTGATGGCACGTCAAGCAGTTTCTGAGTGCGAACGTCGAATTCCTCTCCGGAGATGACGTCGGCGAATGTCGCCCTGTTTTTCTGGAACCGGCGGACGGTGAAAAAAGAACGTCTCTGGGAAAGGACATTTTTGAAAATCGGCCTGACCCTGTCGCTGAGCATTGTGCCGAATGTCGCCATGTACCAGTCAGGCGGAAGCATCCCGGCAGCCGGTATCACAAAGACTGTGCAGTACCACTGCAGAAACTCAGAGCTTCTAAGCTGCGGATTCTGCATCATTGCGGCATATTCCGGAGATGAGTACATCTTCCTGAATATCTCCTCGGCATATTCCATTGTGCCAGGCAGCACATAACACGATGCCCTGTATATTTCGTGCTGAACATCAAAATGATTGTGTATCGAGGCAAATGTTCTGTTCGAGACCAGCATGTCCGAATAGTTGGCAGTGAGCAGAGGAAGGAATGTCCTGTAATTTCGCATTACCATCTCCGTCAGATACCTGTGGCCCGACGATATAGACAGATCTACCGTTTCTCTCAAAGATTTGAGGGCAGACAATGCCTCTTCCCGCGAAAATGTGTTCGTACCGGTCCCTTCGGCCAGAAGAGTATTTCCCAGATTCTTCTCCAGAGTGTCGGCTGCGGATGCCTGATACGTGCCATCCAGGACATGTTCCACTGCAGACAGCACTTCCCTGTCCGGAAGTCGCTGCATGTACTGGAAGTAAATATAAATCACAAATTCCGAAAGCAGAAGCGGGTCGGAAGAGAGCATCGAGTCCAGTCTCTCATGTTTGTCTGCCGTGTGTTCACCGGCAGCAGGGACAGACAGGGCATGACTTTAACCTTTCCTGAACGGCAGCCGCAGAACTGTTGCAGCACTGTGCAAAAACAGAACAAAAAAGAGTTCTGGTAAGGCGTTTGATCAGGGTAGATATGCAGCTCAGTGGCCGAATCTCCTGACGATTATTGCTCCAGCCCCGACGGCGGCGAGAAGCATCAGGCCGGCCGCTGCAACAGTGCTCACTGAAGGCAGGACAGATGCCGTTCCGCTCAGACCGACCGTCGGATCGTATGACAGCTCAGTGTAGTTGCTGTTCCAGCCGACCGGAGCGCTGAAGACGAACCATATGTGGGCCATGCCTGCATCCTCAATACCGTGGCTGAACATCTTCACCGTCACATTCGCAGTTGTTGATGTACCGTTGCTGTACGTTGCTGTCGCCGAGGACCCCCACGAAACGAAACCGAGCTTCAGGAAACTGCTCTGCATTACGGATATGCTGTCGTGTCCGCCGGGAACCTGAACGGAGCTCCTGTCGCTGACGTTGACGCCAGATGCAGTGGGTGCATCGCCCTGGCTGTCCTCAATGGACTGATGTCCTGTCACCGCAACTACAAGTGCGAGTTTATCTCCCGTGCTGTTGAGCCATGTCCAGTGACTAACGGACAGATCGAACTTCACGTGGGCCGTTG
>JAKABN010000128.1 GCA_021796895.1 Thermoplasmata archaeon
GAGGAGACAGCCTTCACAGAAGAAAAGGGGAGAGCTGTTCGATTGATCCTCATGCTTGACACAGACTATTGCATTGACCTGATCAGGAACAGGGCATTCAGAGACAGGGGCCTTCCATGGATTAGAGCGCATGAAGCTGGCGACTTGGGAATTTCAGTGATATCTCTCGCCGAATTGGAATATGGTGTGCAGAAAAGTTCGAACCAGGAGATAAACAAGAGAGCCCTGGACAAATTCCTCCTGCCTCTGGAGGTGGCTGAATTTGACAATGACACCGCAGTCTGTTATGGAAAGATTAGGGCCAGCCTTGAAAAAGGCGGAAGACCAATAAGGTCGCTGGTTATGCTAATCGGAGCAACAGCAGTGGCACTCAACGTTCCTCTTGTTACAAACAATGCGAAGGAATTCGGGAGAATTCAGGGTCTCGAAATACTGCGGCCAAATGTGTGAGCAGGACTGCTATCGGATTTTCAAAATCTTTGGCCAATCCAGATTTTTCTCTCCTGTAATTATGCCCCGTCCTGATTTCGAACCTCGATACATGTATATCCCTGCAGCCTTGGATGAATCAAGGACTTCCCTCAATAGATTGCATGTCATCCTGTACCATGATTCAAATCGCGTGGTTTCCTGCCGCACCGCAGGTTGTAATATAATGCAGTCCAGCCATACATTTTTCCATCGAGTGGTGGCTTAGTGGTCTTGCTCGCTTATCCGTGAACCAATTCACGGGAGCGCTCTGAGTTTAAGCAGCGTGCAGAGCGGACGGGAAAAAACAGGACGAGACATCTGTTCGAAACTATATTTCATTCTGTTCTTAGTGCCGCGTTACCCTGCTCTGTTGTGAAGACCGTGAAGTCATCAGGGCCGTTCTCTTCGATAGTGATGAGATTGCCATCCCTGAGTTTTTCTATTCGCCTTACAAGGTCCGGGTAGGCGATGCCCTTCATCAGCTTTCCCAGTTCGAAAAGGAGTTCCTCCTTGTCAATGCCTGCCTTTCCCTTCTTCTCCGCTATGGAAAGTATGTCTATGTCGATTGCACCGAGCTTCAAGGAAATATGCCCCTGGAGTACGGCATAGCTGTTATATGCGTTAAAGTTTATGCACCAATTCCGCCTCATGAAGATACCTTGGAGTTGGTTGATTGACTGCAGGAAAGTTTGCACTTGGCTGCGACGTCGGGGCGACGAAGGTGTCAGTTTCGGTCACTGGTACACCCGGTGTCATCGATGACAGAATTGTTGACATGACACACAGGATGAAGAGACCGTCGGATCTGGTTTTGGAAGTCAGTGCGAACATAGACAGACTGCTGGAAAGGAACAAACTGAACATTTCCGATTGCGTCGGACTGGGCATTGCGTTTGCCGGTTTCGTCAGGAGTGCTGAAGGCGTTGTCGTGGCGGCGCCCAATCTCGAAGGATGGAATGACACGCCTCTTGGTGACATGCTTGCAAAGAAGCTCGGAATACCCGTAACAATTGACAATGACGCCAATGTGGGGGCCATGGGAGAATTCAGATATGGCGGACTGACGGAGGGGAGAGACTTCCTCTATGTTACGCTGAGCACCGGCATAGGCGCAGGCATTATCATAAACGGCAAACCGTACGAGGGAGCGAATCATGTCGCCGGTGAAATTGGCCATACGACGGTCGTAGCGGACGGACCGAAGTGCAACTGCGGTAAAAGCGGATGTCTGGAGACTGTTTCATCCGGTCTTGCGGTGGAGAGGATAGCGAACGACAGGCTCGCAGGGGAAGAGACATCTCTCAGAAACAGAGCCAGGGAGAGGGAAGGCAGAGTAGACGCCAGAATTGTATTCGAAGAAGCCAGGAAGGGAGACATGCTGTCGATGGAGATTGTGGACAACGCGTGCAGATATCTTGGTATGGCCCTGTCCAACGCGGTAATGCTCCTCAGCGTTTCCTCCGTAATCATAGGAGGCGGAATGGCCAACGAAGGAGAGTATCTGAGGAAGAAGGTGGAGCATTACATGAGGAAGCACATAGGGAAAGGGCCCAACGAGCAGACAGAACTGCACATCTCGGCGAAGCCAACAGGCGTCGTGGACCTGGGAGCGCTGGAACTCGCGTTTGAGAGACATGGGGACAGGAATCTTGCGCCGGACAGGAACAGTTTGGCGTCAATGCAGACGAAACCAAGGTTTAAGAAGTGACATAAGATACTATTTTGCACGTCAAATGGTGGAGACGCTTATGAATCCTGAAAAGAATTCACTAACAAGCAAGATGGAAGTTGAGATAGACCTGCTGAAGAGGCATGTAGCCGTTCTTAGAGCCATTATCGGGCATCAGCCTATTGGAATACTGAAGCTCTCAGAGCAGCTGAACTATCCGCAGCACAAGGTACGTTATTCATTGAGGATACTGGAGCAGGAGGGACTCATTATCCCTTCGCCTAACGGAGCCGTTACCACCGCGGAGATAAGACCGTTTCTCGAGCACCTGAAGGGCGTACTGATGGAAATGAGCCAGACAGTGAACGAGCTGAAAACTGTCATCGGGGATTGATGCCTGTCCGCCTGGATAAATGATTAATATTGCCGTGCGTCTGGAACGTGCGGCGTTGCCGTTGTAGCTCAGCTGGCAGAGCGTGTGGCTGTTATGAAAACGCAGCTACCATAAGGTCGACGGTTCAAATCCGTCCAACGGCGCCTTCACAGGAGTTCCATCTCTCTTTCCAGTATTGCTATTTCCTGTTTTCCAAGCGTGTCCTTTCCGACTGAAACTATCAGAAGCGAATTACGCTCCGACATTTCGTCCAGCATTCTCCTGAGCAGTCTGACGGTTCCCTCGAAATTGGTATTGCTTATGACATACTGCAGATCGTCTATGTTCACTATCACCCTCACTCCGCCTCTGCAGTTATTCTCGATGAACCCCTTTATTTCGTACTCAATTTTTTCCAGCGAAGGTTCGAGCGTTGCTTCCTTCTCGCTAACCCTGTCGGTGAGCCAGACGACTCTCGCTTTCTCCAGTCCCGGATATTTGCCGCGAAGCCTCGACGGGTTGACGCGGGTTATGTCAAGCGCTGCCCATTTCTCAGTTATCTTGTCCTGCAGCAGCAGATGACACAGATCCGGACGATCCTCCTCGATCAGATACCCGTGACCGGGTTTCAGTTCGAACCGCTGGCTGCCATCCTTCTTCTCCTGTCCTGCGCTGCGCAGCATGCGTTTAGCCATGTCTACCGTGGGCTGTAGTTTCATGAGTGCGCTGTAGGCAACAACTCTGTTCAGTGCACCTGTAAGCTCCCTTACGTTGTCCTCGAATGTTTCGGCGATGAAACGCACCACGTCTCGCGGAATGGTGTAATTCTCTTCTCTGATCCTCATATCAAGTATCTTTGTCCGCGTCTCGAGATCTGGAGGTCTTATGTCCACCATCAGTCCCGACTCCAGCCTTGTCGATATCTGGCTGTCCAGGCTCCTGATTTCTTTCGGTGCCCTGTCCCCGGCACACACCACGCGCATATCCTTCTTGAGCATGGTGTTGATGACGCCAAAAAATTCCTCCTGCGCATCATCCTTGCCGGAGAGGAACTGAGCATCGTCAAACAGCAGCAAATCAAGGTTCCTGAACTTGCGCAACATCGTATCCTTCCTGCCCGCGGATGATGATTCGTGCACCTCTTCGCAGAATCGTTCGGCGCCGATATACAGGACTTTGGCATCCGGTCTTTGTGAGAGGAACATGTTGCCTATCGCGTTGAGCAGATGAGTCTTGCCAAAACCCGAGGGAGCGAATATGTAGAGAGGATTGTAGTTATCCCCGTGCTCTTCGGATATCGATAAGGAAGCAGCATAGGAAAATTTATTCCCGGGGCCGACGACATAGTTGCTGAACAGCATGGACGGATTCAATCCCATTGATCGCACGTCCTGACCGGTGGAAGTATGCCCGCAGAAAGCACATGTTCTGCCCGTCATTTTTGAGCCGCAGGCGGGGCAGGGCGCATCCTGACCCTTCTGCCACCCGAATACCAGGCCATAAACCTCGTCATAATCATTCGCCGGACGCTGCTCCGACTGTCTTGCATCCTTCTGATTCCCGCCCCTCGTCTTTTCTTTCGCCTGTGTCCTGCCGCGAAACCGCACATCGGCACGTTCTGATGTGCCTGACCCTTCGCTGACCTGATTCCCGTCCTGAGTCATGATGCGATCCACTGAAAATTCAGTGGGAACGACGGATGCGTCGGTGACAGGCAAATCCGAGGAACCGCTGCTTTTATCGGAATCTGCACTGTCTTCTGCATGCACCTTCGCATTCCCTTCTGCGTCTTTATTTTCATCTCTGGAAATATCGCCTGCATTCTGAACGCGCGCTCCGGCGGGCGCGACGGTGCGCGCTGATTTAACCTTCTTGAACTTCCGGGATGTTGCCTGAACCATTTCTGTTCCCTCCATATCTCCTGCTGTTGAATCCTTCGGAGATATGCGATAGACTCTGAGTCGGCTCTTCGGATTGAGGGCTTCGTGCCAGACCATCTTTAACGCGTCCCTGCCCTGTTTTGAGTCTATTGTACCAGCCGGGCCGGAAACCTTGAAGAGTGCTTCTACTATTGCCCCTGACTTATAGGAAATATAACCGCGCACTTTCTCCTGACCCTCAGATCTCTCGAGTATGACTATCGCGGATGATTTGTCATCCTTGAGTTCCTTCGACAGCTTTTTCATTGTGTCGGTGCCACCCTGAGTCGTCATGATGGCACTGTGTCTGGCGTGATCGCTATCGGATTGCATCAATACTCGGAATCTCATTCAGCCAACTATTAAAAGTTTCATTCATTCGAGTTTAGATGGTGATAATCAGCATGGTGTTTTTGCGCCCTCAGGAATAACTGAGGATCCTCATCTCTGATTTTATGCCCATCAGCAAGGACGCGAGCATTATCAGTGAAAAACCGAAAAAGAGGGCTCCAGGGGCAATACCAAAATAGAGGATTACGCAGCCCAGAACAAGGTTGCCCGAACCTCTCCCGAGACCGCGGAAAAGATAAGCGTTACCTTTGACCCGTGCGATATAGTCGGATTCAACAGTCGCCTGCAAGTACGAACTCTGACTGTTGTAGAAGACGGGATCGCAGCATCCCAGCGCGAACCAGAGAACATCAAGTGCCGGGATATTGCGCGAGGCAACGGCACTGAGGGCTATGAGTAAGCCTTCGGCAATGGTGGTAATCAGCATGACCTTTCCCAGCTTCTTAACAGGATTAAGCTTGCCGAGAACAAAATTTCCTGTGAATCCTCCTGCCAGGAATATACCATTGAGCAGACCGTATTCCGCAACGTTTCCGTTCAGGCTGACGAATGATATGACTGCCACGAGCAGTACCGGCGCAACAGAAAAGAAGCCCTGTAAGCCTGACACAACGAAGAGTT
>JAKABN010000129.1 GCA_021796895.1 Thermoplasmata archaeon
CAAATAGTGCAGACGGTGAATATTTAATGGTAGCAACCGTAACCACAGTGGATGCTCTTCTCGCAATAGCCGCATCGATTTCCATTGCAGGCGGTCTGATAGGCACAGGAATGGCACAGCAGGGAATCGGTGCTGCGGGAATGGGGATTATCGCGGAGAAACCGGAGAAGTTCGGGCAGGTACTGTTTTTCTTTGTTATACCTGAGACTCTCTGGATACTCGGATTTGTGCTTGGTCTTATTCTGCTGTTACACATACTGTGAAGTGCTTAGATGCCGCTAGAGAATATCCTCCAGTCAATCGAGCAGCGCAAGGCAGCGGAGACAGAGCGCATTGCAGCCAGGTTTGAAGAACAGATGCGCCTCCTTGAAAAGGAGACGGAAAGGAGGATACAGGATATCGCTGCCACCTCGGCCAGGCAGAGTGCGGAGGAGTGCCGATCCCTGGAGAACATGGAACTGTCCAATGCGGAAATAGAGGCGAGGAAACTTGTATGGGAAAAAAGGACGGAACTTGTCGAAGAGATGCTGGCGAAGGCGTTTGACTTCATGAAGGAGATACGCTCCTCCAAATCATACAAGAAGATGATGACAGATATGGTTGGCCTTGCCGTGCAGAAACTGGGCGAGGGATGCACTGTCAGGGTAAACAGTTCGGACGCCCCGCTGATCAAGGGCGTAAAAGGAGTCAAAATCAAGACGGAGGAAGTAGACCCCTACGGCGGGCTGATTGCAGAGTCCCGCGACGGAAGCATGGAGATTGACCTGACGATAACGACCATGATGAAAGATCTCAGAGACAGCCTTTCGCTTGAGCTGTTTGAGAGAATCGGTGCTAAGTAAGATGGATTCCACATATTCAGGAAGTTATGGAAGAATAAAGGCGGCAAGAATAGAGTTCCTCAGCGAGGGCTTCATAGCAAATCTCCGTGAAATGGATATTGAGGCGATCACAAGGGCGCTGTCTGCGACAGCATACAAGGAGGATATTGACGCCCTTTACTCCATTTACAGTAATCCCGAACTGCTCGATATGGCAATCAACAGGAGACTTGTCAGAAGAAACAGAATAGCCCTGTTCGCTCCTCCGCCCAATGCTTCGGACATGCTGAATGCCTATCTCTCCAAGTGGGACATCAGAAATATAAAGTCGATAATAACCTCGATATACCTGGGCTATTCCCTGAGGCAATCGGAGGCCTTTCTTGTGAGCTTCAGGGATGTCCCTGTCGGAGCCTTTGCAGGCAACATGACGGCCGACGATTTCAACATACTCCTGGGCCAGTCCGGAATGGATGCGCTGGTGGAGACACTTTCGCGATACGGCTATGGTCAGGTCCTCATGCAGGAAATGGAAAAATACCGCAAAGAGGGTGATGTTGCGCCCATGCTGCATGCACTGGACAGATTCTATTATAAACGGCTGTTCGCGAGCCTGAGATTCTATCTGGGCAACGAAGGACCGCTTATTCGATACTTCGGCGAGGAAGTTGACGCATACAATATCATGGTTCTGCTCACGGCAAAACAGATGAAGGTGCAGTTCGAAATAATTAGGGAATCGCTGCTGCCGTACGGCACACTTTCAATGGAGAATTTCCAGGCGCTCTATGGATCTGAGAGCGTCGAAGAGATGGCCGGCAAACTCGGAGACAGATTCGGCACCGGGGATGTTGCCGCCAGATACAGAGAGAGCGGCGATCTGAATAGTTTTGAATCGGGCATGCGGCACCACATTTATGACAGGTATGAGGGCATCCTTTCATCGCAGTCGCTGTCCATCGGCTCGGTTTTCGCGTTTGTGTTCCGGGCGGAGAGGGAGAGAGACATATTGCATTCTATCGCCACGAGCAAGGTATACGGCATTGAACCGCAGAAGATAGCGCTGCTTGCGGGAGGAGTGTGAGCCTTGCCCGGAAGCAGTTTCATGGGTAAAGTTGCTGTCATCGGCGAGAGGGAACTGGCCCTGGGGTTCAGGCTCCTCGGCATAGTCGATGCGTTTCCTGCGGAGGGTGTTA
This sequence comes from Thermoplasmata archaeon, assembly GCA_021796895.1. GTDB lineage: Archaea > Thermoplasmatota > Thermoplasmata > Sysuiplasmatales > Sysuiplasmataceae > Sysuiplasma. The sequence continues at coordinate 2,018 of JAKABN010000129.1, forward strand.
AGGCGGTGGAAAAGTTCAGGGAACTGTACGACGAGGGAAAGCATTCCTTCATCATGCTGTCGGAAAATGTCAGAAAACACATGGACAGCAAGACAGTAGATCTGGTGAACACATCCACGACTCCGCTTGTAGTATTTGTTCCTCTTCCGGGCGGAAGCGAGGAAGAGTCTATAGAGAAGTTTGCAAAGAGGGTTCTTGGCGTCGAAATAGGCAGGTGAATAAATGGGAAAAGTTGCAAGAGTTTCTGGACCGGTCGTCATCGCGGAGGATCTGAAGGACGTAAGGATGTATGACGTCGTCAGAGTCGGAGAGCTCGGGCTGGTGGGCGAAGTGATAAGAATTTCCGGCGAACGTGTTACGATTCAGGTCTACGAGGATACGAGCGGAATACGGCCCGGCGAGAAAGTGGAAAATGTCGGTAAACCACTTTCGGTCGAGCTGGGTCCTGGTCTGCTGAAATCCATCTACGACGGCATACAGAGACCGCTCGATGTCATACGTGAGAAGAGCGGCGATTTCATTAGAAGAGGATTTTCCGCCAGCCCGCTGGACGAGACCAGGAAATGGCTGTACAAGCCTCTGCTGAAGAAAGGAGACAGGGTCTCGACTGGTCAGGTAATAGGGGAGGTTCAGGAGACAAGCCTCATAACACACAGGATCATGATTCCCTACGGCGTGTCCGGCACGCTGGGTGAGAACAGCGAAGGAGAGTACACTGTTTCGGATACAGTTACCACCGTCAGGACAGACAAAGGAGAGGTGCCGGTCAGACTGAAACAGGAGTGGCCGGTCAGGGAGGCCAGGAAGGTCATGCACAAACTGCCTCCGAACACACCTCTGATAACCGGCCAGCGGGTCATAGATTCCCTGTTTCCGGTCGCGAAGGGTGGAACGGTTGCTGTCCCGGGTCCGTTCGGCTCGGGCAAGACCGTCGTTCAGCATCAGCTGTCGAAATGGTCCGACAGCGATATCGTGGTCTATGTCGGATGCGGGGAAAGAGGAAACGAAATGACGGAGATACTGGCAACATTCCCCGAGCTGCTCGACCCGAAAAGCGGCAAGCCGCTGATGGAGAGAACGGTGCTCATTGCCAATACATCAAACATGCCCGTAGCAGCAAGGGAGGCGAGCATATACACGGGCATAACAATTGCTGAATACTACAGAGACATGGGATACGATGTTGCACTCATGGCAGACAGCACATCCAGATGGGCCGAGGCGCTGCGTGAGATATCCGGAAGGCTGGAAGAGATGCCCGGAGAAGAAGGATATCCTGCTTACCTGGGAAGGAAGGTGTCCGAATTCTATGAACGTTCGGGTAACTCGCGTGTCGTCTCGCCGGACGAAAGGTTTGGCTCGGTAACAATCGTCGGTGCAGTTTCTCCGCCCGGAGGGGACATTTCAGAACCTGTTTCGCAAAACACGCTTCGGGTCACAAGAGTCTTCTGGGCACTCGACTCGTCGCTCGCTTCCAGAAGGCATTTCCCTTCTATAAACTGGCTGAACAGCTACTCGCTTTACCAGCTGGAACTGTCCAAATGGTATGAGAAGAATGTCGCGCAGGACTGGCAGTCGGTCTATGCGGAGTCGATGGCGATACTGCAGAAAGAGGCAGAACTGCAGGAAGTTGTTCAGCTGGTCGGATATGATGCCCTCCCTGAGAAGGAGAAGGCAATACTGGATATTTCGCGGATGATAAGGGAAGATTTCCTGCAGCAGAGCGCCTTTGATGAAGTGGACTCGTACTGCTCCACAAGGAAGCAGTACGGCATGCTGAAAACAATAATCGAGATGTCGCGCTGCCAGAATGAGGCCATCGAACGCGGTGTTTCCATGGAAAAGCTCGCCGCACTCGCAGTGAGGAACAAGATTTCCAGGATGAAGGAAGTCAGGGAAGCTGATTTCCAGCAGTACTTTGAAGGACTGCTCAGCGAAATTAAGGCGCAGGTGGGCGCCGTGGAGGCGTGAATATGCCAGGTATCAGTTATAAGTCGATATCGCAGATTTCGGGACCGCTGCTGTTTGTGGAGAATGTGCAGAATGCCGCTTACAACGAACTCGTTGAGATAAAGAGCGGAGACGGCATGACCAGGATGGGGCAGGTGCTTGATACCAGCGCCGGACTCGCGATAGTGCAGGTGTTCGGACCTACCGCAGGACTGGATGCAAACAGGACGCGCGTGAAGTTTTCCGGCAGCACAGCCAGAATAAACGTGTCGGACGAAATGCTCGGCAGGATATTCAATGGCCTTGGCGAGCCGACAGACGGCGGTCCGAAGATCGTCAGCAAGGAGAAGATCGAAATCGTTGGAAATGCAATCAACCCCTACTCGAGAGAAGAGCCATCGGAATTCATAGAGACCGGCATCTCTACAATAGACGGCATGAATACGCTGGTGAGAGGACAGAAGCTCCCATTATTCTCCGGCTCAGGCATGGCTCACAACATGGTCGCGGCACAGATAGCCAGGCAGGCAAAGGTGCTCGGTAAGGGAGAGAATTTTGCAGTCATATTCGGTGCTATGGGAATAACGAGCGAGGAGGCAAACTTTTTCATAAGCGAGTTCAGAAACACTGGCGCTCTTTCAAGAGCGGTCCTCTTCCTCAACCTCTCCTCCGACCCGTCGATGGAGCGCATCATACTTCCCAAGGTAGCGCTGACAACCGCAGAATACCTTGCGTATGAGAGGGGAATGCACATTCTCGTCATATTGACTGACATGACGAACTACTGCGAGGCACTCCGTGAAATCTCCTCCGCGAGGGAGGAGGTGCCGGGCAGGAGGGGGTACCCCGGCTACATGTACACTGATTTGAGCACGATATACGAACGTGCAGGCAAGATACGCGGCAAGAACGGCTCCATAACACAGATACCGATACTGACGATGCCCGGAGACGACATAACGCACCCCATACCTGATCTCACAGGCTACATAACGGAGGGGCAGACTGTTCTGAGCAGGGATCTGCAGAGGAAGGGGATCTACCCCGCAATCGATGTTCTTCCGTCCCTGTCAAGACTAATGAACCAGGGCATTGGAGCAAAGAGGACAAGAGAGGACCACAGGGGAGTGGCAGACCAGCTGTACTCCGCCTATGCAAACGGCAAGGATCTCCGTTCGCTCAGCGCCATCGTAGGCGAGGAGGCACTGGGAGCCAACGACAGACTCTACCTGAAGTTTGCGGACGAATTCGAAAAGAGGTTTGTGAATCAGGGTGTGTACGAGGACAGGACGATTGAGACTACACTCGATCTCGGATGGGAGCTGCTCAGCACACTGCCCGAAAACGAGATGAAGAGGGTTAAGCGCGAATACATAGGCAAGTACGGCAAGTGGAGGAAAGACTGATGCCTGCACAGCAGATCA
>JAKABN010000130.1 GCA_021796895.1 Thermoplasmata archaeon
AGGGGAAGATGAAAGGAAAGAGCGTGGCTTCCATGCTCGGCGGCAGGAGAAGGGATAAGCTTGCAGTCAGCTGGACGCTCGCTGCAAACGATGCGGCGAGGGACTGCATCAGGGCAGAGGAAATGATTTCGAGGGGATGGACAATACTGAAGGTCAAGGTCGGCTCGCTACCGGTGGAAGATGAAATTCTGCGCGTGCGGCGCATATTTGAAATTGTCCGCGGCCGTGCGGGACTCAGAATAGACGCAAACCAGGGGTGGAGCATGAAGCAGGCGATTCAGGCATTCGAAAAACTCGATCGGCTGGGACTCGATTTCATAGAGCAGCCGCTGAGGAAAGGGGACTTCGACGGCCTGGCCAAACTCGCCTCCGGTTATTCGACGCCCATAATGGCCGACGAAAGCGCCGAGTCGCCCGAGGATGTGTCGCTCATTGCAAGTGACAGGTGCGCTTCCATAATCAGTTACAAGATTGAGAAATCTGGAGGCTTTTCCAATTCGGCTGAAATGGAACGCATCGCTTTCGAAAACGGTCTGGAGGGGTACATGGGCTGCATGATTGAGACGAGCATAGGGAATGCAGCATACGCCGCGTTCGCCTCCTGTGTGAGAAAACTTTCCTACGGCACGGAGCTGTTCGGCCCGCTGAGACTGTCTGAGGACGTAGCCACTTCAGCCATGACATACGACAATGGACACCTCAGGCTGTCGGAAGCTCCGGGCCTGGGAATCAAGGTGGATATGGACAGGGTCGGCAAATATTCATGCAAGGGATGGGATAAAGCCATCAGCGCGTGAGCCCACACTCCGGGGAAAGATCGTGTTTTGCCGTCCCAGCGTATGATTTCAATCTTCTGGCCACATGCCCTGCGGCGATATGCCGAGCCTGCCGGCAACGCTTTCGCCAATCTCCTGCACCTTCGTGCAAAGCTCCGACTCGTCGATCGCTGTGACATGTCCGTTCTCCACTACCGTCTCACCAGCTATCATTACGCGTTCGATGCTTCTGCCGTCTGACGAATTTATCAGACTGCTCACAGGATTGAAAAGCGCCGTCCACTGAGGCGTTACCGTGTTGAAAATCAGCAGGTCGGCTGACTTTCCGGTGCTCAGCGATCCGACTTCGTTTTCCATGCGCAGCGCCCTTGCTCCGAAGACGGTGCCCATTTCAAGCACCCGATCGGGGGGCGGAGCGGGACTGCCCTGCCTGACATCCGTACTCAGCATGGACAGTAGATGCATCGATCTTATCATATCCAGATGACAGGACGAACTGGCAGAGTCGCTTCCCAGCCCGACCGTTATGCCTCTGTTGAGCATTTTCGGCACCACACCGGCCGCGCCGGGACCGGAACTCTTTGTCGAGGAGGATGGACAGAAAACAGCGCGTGTATGTGTCGACGCTATCAGCTCAAGTTCTCTGTCGTCGGCAAATATCGGATGGGCAAGGAGCATCCTTTCGCCGAGCGCGCCTGCGCTTCCCAGACGTGTAATCTGCAAACCTGCGCTTTCACGACGCCTGGAGCAGTGTGTGGTGATGGCCGCGTCATGTCTCTCAGCCAGCTCAGCGGCAGAGCGCAGGAACTCGTCGCTGCAGCAGTCGGGGGAGAATGGCATAATCCATGCCCTGACACGTTTACGGTTTCTGCCATAACTCGTTAAAATCTGCCTCGTCTGTCTGATCGCCTCGCCTGTTTCCGTCTGATGCATGCCTATGCTGTTTTCCATGTCGGCAAACGACCTGCCGATCACGGCCCTTATGCCCGTGGCTGTCACAGCCTTGACAACGCTGTTCACGTCATTGACAAGTCCCGGCTCCAGCAGACTGGTGCATCCGTTCTTGAGCAATTCGGTGATGGCGAGAAGCGTCGTGTGATATTCCTCTTCGGGCTTCATGGAACTCTGGAATCGGAATACGCGGCGGAGATATTCAGGATGGGGCGTGGTATCGGATATCAGGCCTCTCATGCTGTGCCCGTAGCTCAGATGCGCATGGCAGTCCACAAAGCCCGGGGCAACCAGTTTTCCCTTTCCGTTGATGACGATATCTGCCTTTGCCGACCGGAATTCGTCTGAAACGCCTATGCCCGAGATCTTTCCGTCCTCTATGATTATCGTTCCGTCTCTGATGATGCGCCTGTCCCTGTCGAGCGTGATAATCCAGCTTATGCCCTCTATCTTTGTAGACAGCATCAGCAGCGCATCGACTCACCGGATATTAAAGAAGAGGCGGAACGGCATCAGGTGGTCATCAGCCGTCGAGGAAAATGTGATCTTTGACTCTTGCGCCGTCGAGTGTTATGATGCAGAGTTTGAGTACGCCGTTGTGATACTCGCTTCCCGGATTCAGAGAGACAGTCCTGCCGATTTTCGTGTAACCGCGTGATTCGTGTATGTGGCCATGCAGTCCGAGAAGCGGCTGATATCGCCGAATAGCCTCTTTCACCGCCGTGCTTCCGACCGATACCATCTGCATATGGCCGCCGGTCGCCACCGGTTTGCCGTCCGGTCCGAGTCTTGGAGCCTTGTCCAGCGGCGTATCGTAGGGCGGGCAGTGGAAATTGAAAATAACCTTTTCGAAGTCACTGATGCCCGATACCTTTTCATCGATCCTCTTTTCGAGATCCTCTTCGCTGACATCGCGCGGCGCGTTCCACGGAGTCGTGTTTGCATAGCCCGTGCTGATCATCGTGTATTCACCGCCGAGAGTGAGCCTCCTGTCCTCGGAAAAAATGAACGAGTCATTCTCTATGGAGCGCGCGAAACTGTCCAGTTCCATCCTGTCGTCGTTTCCAAAATTTATTATCAGCTGCATCTTCCTGTCGGAAAGGCGCTGTTTTGCCAGTTCGGCCCATTCGGCCAGCGTGCCTTTCATGGACTCAAGGAAAAGCCTGTCGACTTCTGCTGGATAGGCAGATAGCCTGCTGAACTCCTCTTCCGAAACCACAACCGGGTAGACACCATCACCCTTCAGCGCGTCCAGTGTGCCCTGCAATTTTCCCTCGGGAACGATGTTCTTTGTGCCGCGATATGTGTATGTGTAGGCATCCTGTCCCTTTACAAGAGGAACGAGGAACTTGCCTGTGATGTCTGCACCCACCACGAGCACATCCGATTTGTAGTAGTTCACAGAGTTCAGCAGTTTCAGATAGCATTTCCTGCTCGCATGCAGATCACTGACGAAGGTTATCCTGTACATGTGCTCACTCGACTTGACCGGTTGACTGTGGAGTTCTGTTCTACGTCGGCGGTATCTCTCTGCCAACCAGTGCGGTGTTTATTCCCGCATTCGACAGCTTCTTCATGAAGTAGATGTACATCAGGAATATCAGGCCAATCACAACGGAGATTATGAGCATAACCGTGAGGCCGACATTCGCGCTGAATGCGTTGTAGAAGGAGTCTCCGAGAAGGAACACCCAGCTACCCAGGGAGAGCGTACCGATGAGCGATATGATTGGTATTCCGCCAACCTCGATGTTGGCAGGCCTTCCCGCCTTCTCGAACAGGTCCGGATTCGTTATCGGGAACACGATTGCAGCCATTGCGGTGAATATCTGCAGGAAACCGATCGACAGAACATAGAGGTCTGCGCCTATGAAAAGACCGAGCTTGAAGAACGGGCTTATCAGGACGATGGAGACGATTATCGCGATTGATGTGACAATGTAGCTGATTACGGGCTGCCCGCTCTTCGGGCTCACATAGAGCAGTTTCATCGGAAGCAGACGGTCGAATGCAGCGCCGAAAAGCTGCCTGGACTGGAACACGATGGAGGGGAATACGTCCTTTATGGGGAACAGAAAGACAATGAACCCAATCAGTATCGCGAGCCAGGCGACGTTTCCAAACGCAACCGCACCGAGTAGCGGTATCGAGGGCGTTAAGTGCAGGCTGCCCGCCACGAATGACATTCTTGAAATGAACTCCAGCCCGTACATATGCTGGTATGCCAGTATCGTGAAACCCATGAGGAAGAGGGCAACGAGGCCCGCCCCGATAGTGCCGAAGAACATGCTTCTGTTTGGCACCTTGGTTTCACCGGACATCCAGCCGCCAAAGTGACTGAAACCGCTCCACGAGGAAATTAAAGGTATAGCAGCGAGGAATGTTGCTGCCATGCTTGGAGCAAGCAACGAGGATTTCCAGCCCTTGCTCGTGGACAGAGAATACACGTTCTGATATGCCCCGCTTCCAAAAACGTGGTTCCATAGCGAAGGCACTGACGATTGCGGCGTGAGCATCATGCCGATGTCCGCGATCAGCAGTATTGCGAGCGGGATGAAGAACGTCAGCACGACCGTGGCCCTCGACACGCGGTGTCCGAAGAATGTGAGGACAGTGAGCAGCACTGTGATGCCCGACGCGATCAAAATCACGTTCAGCGGATGAGTGAAGAATTCACCCATATTAGTGATTGAAGCAGAATGCGTGATGAATCCTGCAATTGTGAATGCCTGAGCCAGGAAGGACGCGCCGATGTATGCAACGACGCCCATTATCAGGCAGTAACCGACCCATGCAAAAATATTGGAAAAATAGCCGATTGAAGGATTCAGTATCCTGCTTATCCATACGTACTGACCGCCGACCCTGGGCATCGCCGTGCTCAGCAGATAAATGACGGCCGCTCCGGAGAACAGAGGTATTACATCAATCAGTAATGCCAGCAATGCGTTCGAACCATGATAAGCGCCCACTATGCCAACGGTAAAAAACAATATACCGGAACCAATCGTGAATGCAAGGACGAATACAACCATATCAAAAGCGGTGTAAGGTCTTGACAAACCCGACGATTTCCTGGCAAAAACTCCCCCAGTACTGTCTGAATTTACCATGCTTATAACCGGCACGGTATTCGCCGATGATTTAAAAGACTTTGGTCGATGCTGGAATTATCTCTGCGGCGAACATGGAAGACTCTAATGCAATCGGGCATTCCGCACCGTTTATCGAATTCAGAATTCGAACTCAACGTCGCCACGCCATTACTGGCCTTCGCATGCACAGTTACTTTGCTGGACTTCGTTGGTTTCCGGCAGTTCAGCAGTGCATTGTTGAACTGTTTATGACAGCATATTTTACGGAATAAACTCCTGCGTGAAAAGTGACTGTTTTCATCAGATTGTTGGTGCACATCATACTCAACACGGCTCTCACGCTTTTTGAAACTTTATTTTCTTGGATGGCAACGCCATTGCCATGTATACACGAATACTCTTTTTCTTCAATTCACTTGCCTGTCATCTATCGATGGTCCTGGGATGTTTGCCATCCTGTTCTTTGTTAACAAGTGATCGAATTGGGAAGGATATGACACCAAGATTCGCAAATCATTGGACCTTGTCAAATTTTACTT